>JBFZAN010000039.1:0-9175 GCA_041309005.1 Candidatus Omnitrophota bacterium | reverse complement strand
GGCTCCCGTCCGAATTCCGTCGAACAACCGCAGAAAGCTTTGGTCCTTGTATTAAGGTGTATGTGTACCTCTAATCCTATGACCGGTTCATATTCCATAGCATGAAGCTGGTTATATCACGGGCCTGCTCGAACGCCATGAAACCGCCTGTTCGAACGCGTGCGCGGCCCTGAAAAGCGTTCTTTCGTCAAAGGGTTTGGCAAGTATCTGCAGCCCTACAGGCAGCCCTTCTTTTGTCGCTGCGCAAGGTATCGAAATTGCAGGGATCCCCGCCAGGTTTGCCGAAATCGTAAATATATCCGAGAGGTACATCTTTAGCGGGTCCTGCGTTTTTTCGCCTATCTTGAAAGCGGGCGTAGGGGCAGTAGGGGTGACCACGCAGTCAAACTCGCCGAAGACTTTATCAAAATCCTGTTTTATGAGCGACCTTACTTTAAGCGCCCGCAGATAATACGCGTCGTAATAGCCGTGGGAAAGGGCAAACGTGCCCAGTATGATCCTTCGTTTCGCTTCTTCTCCAAAACCTTCACCCCGCGAACTCCTGTACATTCCGATGAGCGGCCGATGAGCGGCCGGCGCGGCCTCTTTGGACCGGAAGCCGTATTGGACCCCGTCGTATCTTGCCAAATTCGAGCTTGCCTCCGCGGTAGCGACGATATAATACACCGGCACTGCGTATTCCGTATGAGGCAAGGAAACCTGCGCGCATGATGCGCCTAATTTTTTTAAGGCCCCTATCGACTGCTCAATAGCGGCCTTCACCTGCGGGTCGATGCCCTCGATAAAATATTCTTTCGGTATGGCGAATTTCAAGCCTTTAAGGTCCATGCCCAGCGCCTGCGTGTAATCAGGGACTTCCAAATCGACCGAGGTTGAATCAAGAGGGTCATGGCCCGAGATCGCATTCATCAGTAACGCGCTGTCATGCACGTCTTTTGTGAGGGGGCCGATCTGATCCAGGCTTGAAGCAAAAGCGATCAGGCCATAGCGGGAGACCCTTCCGTAGGTCGGCTTAAGGCCGACTACCCCGCAAAAAGAAGCGGGCTGACGGATAGAACCGCCCGTGTCAGAGCCCAGCGCCATGATCGCTTCGTCGCAGGCCACTGCCGCCGCAGAGCCTCCGGAAGAACCGCCGGGCACCCGCTGGGGGTCCCATGGATTACGGGTAGGGCCGAAACAGGAGTTTTCCGTCGATGAACCAAACGCGAACTCATCCATGTTCGTTTTTGCTTCCAGGATGACTGCGCCGGCGTCTTTTAGCTTTCTTATCACGGTCGCATCATAGGGCGGCCTGAAGCCTTCCAATATCCTGGAACAGCACTCGGTAGCAAAACCCTGCGTGCAGATATTGTCTTTTACGGAAACAGGGATACCGCTGAGCTTTGAGGCAGCGCACGCAGGCTGTGAAGGTAGAGGGCGAAACGAGTTCTCGCGAACACGTACATACGCCTTTATTTTGCCGTCTATCTCTTTATTCCTGGCACGTAAAGAATCGGTTATGGCTTGCGAAGTGGCTTCGCCTTTCTGTAATTTCTCGGCGAGTTCATGCGCGGTCAATCCAGATAATTCCATATCGTTAGCGTCCTTATTGCTATGGAAAGCTTCAAGAATAAAGGGATTACTCGATTACTTTCGGGACCACAAAAAAATTTCCTTCCTTATGGGGTGCGTTCAGCAGAGCTTTATCCGAAGGCAAAGATTCGCATGGCGTATCATCCCTGAGCACGTTATTGACAGGCAAAATATGGCTCATCGGCGGGATGTCGCGGACATCGATCTTTTTCAAAGTATCAATGAAATCAAGGATTTCCTCAAGCTGTCCGGAAAGTTTTTCAAATTCCGAAGGTAACAGCTCGATGCGTGCCAGATTAGACACCTGCGTGATAGTATCTTTGGATATAGGCATAGGGAATTATATTAACATTTTATTATCATAAAGTCAAATATATTAGCCGTATCGGTATTATTTGACCAGTGTGGCGATGAGGCAATCTTCTTTGACCTCTTTGATCTTGACGCGGGCAAGTGTATTCTGCAGAGATAGCCCGGTTTTTACGCAGGTATTCAGGTAATCTTCGGTACGCCCCTCCCATATGCCTGGAGAGCCTTTCCGCTCTTCTTCAAAAAGGACCAGCGCCTCTTTGCCCAGCGATTTCTTTTTATATGCCCTGGCGGCAGCCTTGGCGACTGCCTGTATCAGGCGGATCCTCTTTTCTATTGCCAGAGTATCGACACGGCCCGCTAAACCGCATGCCTGCGTATGCGGCCTCGGGCTAAAAGGGAAAATATGGACGCGCATCGGCTGCACAAGCCGGATAAGCTCCAATGTATTATTAAAATGGCGTTCTTCTTCACCGGGAAAACCCACCATTATATCGGTAGAAACCGCGATATCCGGCATCAGGCATCTGGCCATCCGAACGAGGTCAAGATACCCTGCCGCGCTGTATCTGCGGTTCATTTTCCGGAGTATTTCGTCGTCGCCGCTTTGCATGGGTATATGAAGATGCCGGCAAATTTTCTTTGAAGACGCTATTCTTTCGATCAATGCGGGGGAAACGTCGCCGGCTTCGATCGAACTAAGCCTTATGCGCAGTAATCCCTCTATCGATTCTAAAGACGCAAGAAGTCCGCAGAGCTCCGCTTTCGGATACAGCCCTTTCCCGTAAGAACCCAAACAAATACCGGTAAGCACTATTTCCTTGAAACCGTTCTTCACGAGAGTCGAAGCTTCCTTCAGTATTTCCTGCGGCGGCCTGCTTCTGGAAGCTCCTCTTACCAGGGGGACTTTGCAATACGAACAACGATTGTCGCAGCCGTCCTGGACTTTTAAAAAAGCGCGCGTCCTGCCGGAAAAAGAAGTGATTCCGTCCGGAAAGAAATCCTTACTCACGATGAAATGCACGTTTTTTAAGGCGCGAAGCGTTTCGGCGTCTTTCTTAACGAGGCAGCCGGTAACGATTATTTTCGAAGCGGGGTTCTCGCGCGCGCAGCGCTTTAGCGCGCTTTTTGACTTTCGATCCGCGGAGAGGGTCACCGTGCAGGTATTGACGACATAGACGTCCGCGGCCTCGGCGTCGGCGGACTCTTCGAACCCTCGTGAAAGGAACCTTTCTCTGATGCTCTGGGTATCGTATTGGTTTACTTTACAGCCGAGGGAGAGGAATTTAACTGTTTTCATCGGATAGACGCAACTTGATGATGCTGGCGGCCGCGACAGCAGCTGTTTCAACACGAAGGACCAGGTCGCCTAATGAGACGGGGACAAAGCCTGCTTTTTTTGCCGATTCCACTTCTTTGTCGCTAAAGTCCCCCTCCGGCCCGATCAGCACCAGGATATCCTTGCAGGCGCCGAGTGAAAAGACCTTTTTTAACGGGCTTCTTTGCCCTGAGAGCGTCGGGATGAGCTTTATATCATGGCCGCCTTCTTTCAGTACCTCTTTAAGATCGGTTATCCGCTCGACCACCGGCAGCACGCGCCTGCGACTCTGCTCTCCGGCGCTTATCGCGATTCTTTTCCAGCGCGAAAGCCTCACCTGCTCTTTATGCGCATCCAGCTTCAGGATCATGCGTTCAGTTTTTAATGGAATGATCCTGTCGACCCCCAACTGCGTAAGCTTGTCGACGATATCGTCGAATTTAGATTTCTTCGGGATCGCGCAGGCAATAGTCAGCCTTAACGCGGGAAGCGCTGCGCCGGTAAGGCTTGACTTGATCCGCAGCGCAATTGACGCTTCGGAGATCGTTTCAACCACGGATACGAACTCGTGACCCTTTCCGTCAAAAAAAACAGCCTCATCGCCCACTTTAAACCTCAGTGCGTTCTTTAAATGGCGCACGATGAACGGGTCCTCAAGTTCAATATGATCCCCGCGGATAAACCTGGGGTCGCAGTAAAACCTGTGCATAGCGTTAAAACCTTTTTACCAGCAGGTGTATGCCGAATACAATTATAATGGTGCCGCAGGCGGCGTTGAATACCCTGCGGTAGATGTCCTCCTTCTGTATCAAAAACCTGTTGATCGAACCGGAGAGCGCGACTAACAGCAGCAAAGGAGACAAGAACGTGCCCGCGCCGAACGTAAGCGCGTATGCCAGGCTTTCCACCCATGTCTTCGATATCAGCCCGATATACGACAACACCGCTAATAAGGGCGAACAAGGCGCCAGCCCCATAATAACGCCCAGCATGATCAGGCTTTTTTTGTCGTGCTGTATCAACTTTTTCTGAAGCCAGTTAATGCGCGTAAATTCAAAATGCTTGCCTGCCGCAACCAGAATGCCGATAAAAATGATGAATATCCCGCCGAGGAATGCGATATGGCGGTGCCACTCGTTTACCGTATTTTCAACGGCGAACCTTCCCGCGAAAAAAATGAATATACTGAGCGCTAAATAGACCGAGATGCGGGACAGGGAAAACACCGCATATGCCAGCATACCGGCGGCGGCGCTCTTCTGGCTTCCGGACACATACGATATCAAAATAGGCCCGCAGCTGCTCAGGCATAACCCCGATCCGAACAATATGCCGGAGAAAAACAGGCTGATGAATATTTTATGCATACGGGGCTATTGGTGCGGCTGCTCCGAGAAAGCTTCAGCGGTAAATATATACATATCCGTATTTTTGTCTTTCCAGGCCAGAGGAGCCAGCCCCGCTTTATGGGCGCAGAGGTTAGAGAGGAACTCCTCTTTTGACCATCCGGTTTCAGAGGCGACCTGCGGCAGGAAAACGCCGCTTTTAAAACCTTTGCGCACAAGCACCCCGTGTGTTCCCAAATGGATCTCATCCGGCGAATCCACCTTTTTTAAAGGAGAAAGAACGGATATCTCTATTTCTATGTCTTTTAGTTCCGGCAGGTTTACCGGAGGGAACCGTGGGTCTCCCGTAGCCGCTTCCACGGCCATGTCCCTGATCGTCAGGTAAAGCGGCTGTTCGCCTGTTAAGCTCCCGATGCAGCCGCGTAATTCATTGTGTTCGCGCAAGGTGACGAACGCGCCGCGCTCCTGGATAAGCGCGGGGTCGGTTTCGCTGACCTCCATTTTTTTTCCGGTTTTAAGATAATGCTCGATAGCGCCGCGCGCGATAGTCAACAATTTCTGCCTCTGCTCTTTGGTCAGCATCGCATCTTCTCCTTCTTTTTCCTTATCGATTACGCAGCTTGAGTAACCGACAGTCCATAGGCCTTTTATTTTCTTGCCGGTAACGGCGGCGGAGTTGGTATGCGCCAGGACAAGGCATTTGCGGTGGCCCAACTGCCCCGAAAGGATCATGGAGACTACGACAGGCATGCCGCCGCAAAGTTCGGCGCTTCCTTCGGAGATCTTGCGGTATAGCAGCGCGGGGTCCATCTGTTTAAAATACGTAATGGTAAGGTCGTCCCGGATGTCCGCTTCCCGGTAATCATACCCGTGGTAGAGGTCGGTTGAAGCAACGACTAAAATATCCCGTCTGTCCCCGATGGCAGATTTCAGTAACCCGGCCAGCCGTTCGCACGTCTCAAAGGAACACCGCCCCATGACGATGGGCACTATTTTGAAACCGGACAACACGCTTTGTAAAAAAGGCAGCTGGACCTCTACCGAATGTTCCTTTTCGAAAAAAGCCGGCTCAAAAAAGATATCTTTGTCTTTTTGCAGTAATTTTTGAGTGAAGCCGGAGTCGACCTCAAGGTCCCCCAGGGGGGTCCTGAAGCTTCCGGACGAATAGACTGAAACGCCATCAAAGCTGAAATGATGGCTCGGCCCCAGTATGATCACTGTTTTATAAAGCCTGTGTGTAATGAGTTTATAGCCGAATGCCGCGGTGCTCCCTGAAAAATCATAGCCCGCGTGAGGCGAGATCAAAGCGAAGATGGCGCCGTCAACCGGCGCGGGGTCGGCGCGCATAAGGTAACCGTCTATTGCTTTAGAAAGTTCCTGCCGGCTAGCGGGATAAAACGCTCCTGCGACATTGGCTTCTTTGATATCGCCGGCGTGCGCAAAGGCAAAGGCAAGCCATAGCGCACACCAGATTACGCAGAAAGCGCGCTTAGTTCCAGACACCCGCGATATGTTCTTTGCAGAATTTGCATGTTCCATCTTCGATATTATTTTGGGCGACGAAATAGCCTTTACGCTCAACAAGTAATCTATGGCATGCCGGACAATAGGTATTCTCGGCGTCGTTTCCCGGGACATTTCCGATATACACGTATCGCAAACCGCATCCCAGGGCGGCCTGCCTTGCGTCCTCCAACGTTTCAACCGGAGTCGGGTTAAGGGAAAGCAACTGGTACATAGGCTGAAACCGGGAAAAATGCAACGGCGTATCGCTTCCCAGATTATCTTTTATCCACTGGCACATCTTTCTGATGGTCTCTAAATCGTCGTTGTATCCCGGAACGATCAGGTTAGTGATCTCCAGGTGCACGCCCTCCTCATTAATGGTTTTAAGGGTTTTAAGTACCGGAGCTAATGAGCCTTGCGACATCTTTTCATAATATGCATCACTGAACCCTTTTAAATCGATATTTGCCGCGTCAAGATATTTGCACAGTTGCCTTAAAGGCTCTTCGTTGATATAGCCGGCGGAATGAATGACATTGCGTATCCCTTGCATTCTTGCAAGACGGGCCGTTTCAAGCATATATTCATAAAAAATGGCGGGCTCCGAATAAGTATAGGCGATTATAGGGGCGCCTGACTCCCGGGCCTTTTGGATGAGCTGTTGCGGTTCAAGGTATACGAAATCGACTTCTTCGGGCGCTTTCTGGGATATCTCCCAATTCTGGCAAAATTTACAGCGCAGGTTGCAGCCGGCAGTGGCAATGGAAAATGCGGAGCTTTTCGGTAAAAAATGGAATAAGGGTTTTTTTTCTATCGGGTCTATATGGAGCGCGACCGGTTTAGCGTACGACAAAGCGAATAATACGCCGCCCCTGTTCTCCCGCACCCTGCAGAACCCCCTCTTTCCTTCAGGGATCACGCAATTGCGGGGGCACAAACGGCACTGGACAGAAAGGCCGTCAAGCTTCTGGTAATAAAGGGCTTCTTTTAAAACCGGGGCTATTGCGGCGGAATTATAGGGAAGGCGCAGGCACAAGACTATCAGGCTGCAGAGAAAACACAGGCTTACAATTAACCGTACGGGCTGTTTCATTTCCAGTATAACAGTGGGAGAACAGTGGAGCGAGCGGGATTTGAACCCGCGACCTCTACAATGCGAATGTAGCGTTCTCCCAACTGAACTATCGCCCCGTGATCTTTTTTTAAAACCAAAAGAGAGCTAAAAGATTAATTAACCGAAACCGAAGGCATTATGGAGCGCGTGGTCATCTGTGCTTGCGGATTATCGTCTGTTCCGCAGGGAAAGCCTGATTCGCCGGGGTCCCAGCAGCTCGTTACAGTGAAATCAACGCTGTTTTGAGTGAGGATACCGGAAGCCTTATTCGGCTGGAAAGTCCTTATTCTATTGCTGACAATCTCCGTACTGGCCCACGCGGGGGTACAATTTGTGGTTGACGGGCTATAATTAGGGCAAAATCGTAATGCGTGTGTAGGAAAAAGCCTGTAGGCGATCCAGCCGTCAAATGCATCCCTGAACCCGTTCATGTTGCGGTCAACGAAGATCTTAATAGCGCTATCCCCGCCTATAGCGGTCGGGTCTACCACGCTGTTAGCGCCCAGCGCGTTCTCATTACCGATAGCGTTAAACGCGCGCTTATTGATATGTTCCATGACAAGGAGCGCGTGGTTCTGCGCCTGCAGCCTCTTATCCGATGACATCAAATGGAATTTTACGAATAAATTGATGCTGGCGACGGTCAGCACCACAAACCCAAGCAGAATGATTGAAATCAAAACCTCAAGGAACGTGGTTCCCGTACCGTATTTATCCATAATACTCTAGTCTTGCCACGAAATGGTTACCTGGACACGCCGCAGCCCGGGAAGAAAGCCGGCTTCTGAAGTAACTGTAGAAGTATACGTCCTATCCAGGGTTATGGTAGTTGGAGAGCAAAGGGCCGGATTATACAGACAGGTAGTTGTATCTCCCAGGGGCGCCGTCGACGAAGACTTCACCTGCATATCCATTGCGCTGGTAAAATATTTTGTCAACTCCAGCGCGGTTAACTGTGAACGGTCATGGCCGATAATTTTCTTGCCCGCGAGAAACACTGATGCCAAACCCGCGCAGACCAAAACAAGCAATACGGCTGAAATAAGGATTTCAAGTAATGTGACGCCCTGCCTGTTCATTTTCTAAAAACATGTCCCGCTTACCGGATTATCGGTGCCTATATCCAATTTCCAATTCTGGCCGGCCCGGCGCGCGTCGGAACAACCGGTTGTCCCGTCAACGTTATAACCCCAATTCCCTCCAGCGCTCAAGTTAAGCTTTAAGAAATTATTGATGTCGACGAGTGTTCCTGTCTGAGCGTTCCGGGGAAAGTAAAAGCCATTTTCCTGCTGGTAGACCCGCTCTGCAGCCTGAATCAGCCTTAAATTAGCGGCTGCTTCCCTATCAAGGGAATATCCGCGGGTCCGCGTAAAATTGGCGATGCCCAGAGTTGCCAGGATACCTACGATGACTAGGACTACTATGATCTCCATCAGGGTAAAGCCAACCGGCACTAACCTCAGAATGCTCTTTTTTTTCATACTCTTATATTTTAAACCATAAGCCGGCTTTATCACGTATGCGCTGTAAAACCGGCTTATGGTTTAATTCAAAAAATTAATAGAAACCTGCTGTACCACCCCAGGTGACTCTGGTCCCATTATTCGTTAATGTAATAGTGTAAGCCGATGGTCCCGGAGGTGTTTTTCCAGCTGTGGTGATAGTCCTGGTAGCAACCGCAGAAAAAGTGTTTGATGCCGCATTCGGAATGGCGTAAGTAAAGTAATGCGTCCCGGATGCTGCGGTAGGAGAGTCTACGGGTAAATTGCTTAACGCGGTGTTATAGGTATTGTATTCAAAATGATACGCTTCAAGGGCGGTGCGTATGTCGCCTAAAATCGCTTTTGCTTCCGCGGTCCTTCCTTTTTCGACCATTTTCACATATTGCGTAAAACCTAACGTAGCCAAAATGCCAAGGATTATGATTACCACGATCAATTCAAGCAGCGTAAAACCTCTTCTCATCATCTCCTCCTTATTCAAGTTTATTTGCCACACTTACGTTCAGAA
>JBFZAN010000038.1:0-31721 GCA_041309005.1 Candidatus Omnitrophota bacterium | reverse complement strand
GATCCCAGCGCCGCCTTTGCGCCTCTTAAACGTAAGAGTTTTCTCAAAGCCGTGTCTTCAATCAGTGCGCATCCAGAGCGCAAAGCTTTGCACAAATAGAATGAATACAATATTCCCCGGTACACAGCGTAGCAGACGCCTTTCTCACGGGTGTGGCGCAAAAATCTTGAAAAAAGGTATGCCGCAGACCGCCCCTTGGGCGCTGCGCTATCCCAATGAACGGACGGGGATTCTTTGTTCGATATTTTAGTGTTTGTTTCCATAAACTAACGTGGTGGTAATCGCTGTTTTCTGCAGCGCCATAATAAATATTTGATCCCCCTGTACATCGCGTAGAGGAAGCCTCCCTGCTTTAAATGAGCCCGCCATTTATGCCACATTGTTTTATTCTTCATCCTGAAGCGGTCATCCGCCGCACCACTGTCTAGAACAATTCTATCGCACCCTTGAAATAATTATATACCCCCGGCTCAATGATGGAATTAGCCTGGATTGTATTTTCAAAGCCCAGGACCCTGCTTCTGAACGAAGCATTGGAATTCTGTACAATTGCTTCAGAACCGCCCTTACCGTCAAAACAGAGCAGCGATACCCCGGGATACCTGAAGGCCGAGCCATCAGCCGATACCGATATCCTCGAAGTCCCTTTTTTACGATACAGGGTGTCCCAGCCGGACAAAGAAAATTCCCCGGGAAACAGCGACAATTCCTCGTCGCTCGCCTTCCAGGCATTGTAGACTTCCTGCAGCATAAGCATCGATTGCTGCTTTTCGATGCGTACCGGAGCAAACGCCTCCATGTCCACGTTCCATATAAAACCGTTTGCCGAAAGCTTGATTTCCCATATTTGCATTATGGGAAGGTACGGCCAGCTGCCTTTCAACAATATCCTCTGCTTCTTGAGATCCACTGTCTCCCAAATCGCGTCAAGCGAGCTATACCACTTGGCTGACTTATGAAATTCCTTCGCGTATAAAGAAGTGTACATTCCGAAGTTTTTTGAAAGTTCCTTCCCTTTTGACGATAATGCCCCTGAGCCCCTCTTAACGCGCAAAGAACAATCTTGATGCCCGGCCGCAGGTCCGGCTTCGGCACAAGATTCACCGTTAGATACGCTCACCATCGTCCTGGTTTCATCCCCGATATGCAAATTGATATCGGAAATAAGATAAGACCCTTTAGCGTAGCGAATCAGGTCTTTTCTGTCTCTTTCCAGAAAAAATACCTCCGCCACCGCTTCTCTGCTGCGCATTGCTCCGCCGTCCGCGTCTATTTTCTTCCTGACGGAATTGAATCTTTGGCGCTTAGTTTCATCGCTCAATAAAACCAGAGGCAACTTTATATCCGTGGTTGCTATTCCCTTGAGCCCGATTATACCCGAAGCGTCGTTCTTCATGGTGATATCTTCGCAGGCTTCAGCGCCCAACTCTTCGCTGACATTCCCCGAACCCCCTGGAGTAAACCACTGCTCATAATCAGCGCAAAACAAAACACTAAACTCATTATTCCTGATAACGGCATCTTCACGCAATTCCAGATATACTTTCCAGGAAAACTCCCCCCCTGGCAACAATTCAATATTCCATATCTGCGCCACCTGAACGCAAGGCCATTGAAGAAGAATATCTAAATGCTTCTCATCTAATTTATGGATCCTCCACTCGGCTTCGTTGCTAGAGCACATCCTGTCATTATACAAGAAAGAAGTTTGGAACCCTTTTGAGGCAGTTATCCTGACTCCCTTCCAGAGAATCTGCACCCGGCTATTGAGATGTACGCTTAAGGAAAGACCCTGCCTGTCATCAATCGATAAATAACCTGCTGATTTTGCGGCGATTATATGAGTAAACTCCTGCGGCGTGCTATTATGGACGGCCTTGATCTTGTTATGAAAAAGGAGGGCATTCTCCGACAGCGCCTTATTTATCCTTGCCGGAAGGTTCACTTTTGATTGTAATGCGCGAGCCTTGACCGTGTTATCTATATTCTGCACTAAAAACGACCTGTCGGGCATGCATACCCTGTCTTCAAGAAACACTATCGGCAAGCGCTCTCCTGCCCGGCCTTCGCAGCCTAACCCCACAAAACTCATACCAGCGACCTTACCTTCATCGGTAAAACAAGAAAAATCCTTGATTGAATCGCCTGCGGCAAATTTCGCCTTATCAAAAGGGTTAAACCAGTAGTCATATTCCTCGCTGAAGGCAAAACAGAGCTTATATTCTTCGAGGCTACATTCCTGATGCGGCACGATTTCGATCTTGATCTCTATCTCATTTCCAACGTCATCCAGTCCTATGGTCCATGTTTGAGACAGCGGCAGGTCCCAGAGATCACCCTGCAGCACCATTTTATTTACGCCCGATTCTTTGACTTCCCAATCGGCACGAATGGAATCAATGGTGCGGCCGTCGCAACGAATGATGACGTACCCACCCCTCTCCTTTGTGATGGCCTCTTTGTCCCAGCTCAATGCTAGCTTTCCGTTATTAAAGACCACGCTGAGGCGTTCGCCCTCTAAACTTGCGATGCCTTTTTTATTCCCCGAAGATGCAACATAGTGGTACACGACCTCCCTAAGAGACCCGTCCTTGAGGATCTCGCCGGCCTTTAAAAATATTCCCCGCTGGCAGAAACGCTTTGCCGTTTCCAGGTCATGGGTAACAAAAATAAGCGTCTTTCCCATCTCCTGGAGTTCGGACAGCCTCTCGATACATTTGTTTTGGGCCCTTAAATCACCGACTGAAAACATATCGTCAACAAGCAGGATGTTAGGGTCAACGTGGATGGCGACGGCAAAAGCCAGCCTCATATACATGCCCTGGGAATAGCTCTTCAACGGCGCGTCGATAAACCTGCCTATGTCAGCGAAGGCTACGATATCCTCATACCTGTCTTCGATTTGTTTTTTGGAAAGCCCGAAAAGGGAAGAGATAAAGAATATATTTTCTCTGCCTGTCATATCCCTGTGGAAACCGGCGCCGACCTCAAGAAGCGTAGAGACGGTGCCGTTGGTACTTACAATGCCCTTATCGGCCTGCAACATGCCTGCAATTATCTTGAGGATGCTGGTCTTGCCTGCCCCATTCTCCCCGATGATGCTGATGGCTTCGCCTTTTTCAACGCTCAGGTTTATGTTCTTTAGCGCCCAGAAGTCTTCCCTGGATGCTTTGTGATGGCGCCTGAAATAAAGCCGGTACTTCAGCCACACATCCCTAAGGGTAACCGCGGTCGTGATCTTTGCGGGTTCTTTAAACATATTTTAAAACTTCTTTTTCTTTTTTCGCGAACAGGAACGAACCGCTTATCAGGCTGACCAGGGCAAAACCTGCCGCCAGCATCCACATGAACAAGCGGCCATGCGAAGCCGAATAAAGCAACGAACGGTAAATCTCGATATAGCAGGCAGCGGGATTTAAGAGGACGACCCAGTGATATTTTAAAGGAATGGCTTCTAACGGGTAAAAAATCGGCGTGATCCAGAACAAAAACATCATCCCTACGTTCAAAAGCTGCGAAAGATCCCTGAAATAAACATTGAGTATGCTGAAAGATAATGCGATCCCCAGGGTAAAAAGGAAATGCAAAAACATCACGAAAGGAAGAAGCAGTATTGAAGCAGAGATCTTGGTATGAAAAATAAAAAAGAACGGCATTATTACGATGAACCCGATCAAAAAGTTTACGAAGTTCGACAATACCGTAGCGATCGGGATAAGCTCTCTCTGCAATACAAACTGGTTCAACACGTCAGAATTCGTCTCCAGAGAACCCGTCGACTCGAAGATTGAGCTCATGAAAAAAAACCATGGCAGGAGCGCGCTCAGCACAAAGAGCGAATAATGCGTTATGTCGACCTTCATTATTCTGGTATTCACGAAGGTAATTACGAGCGCAATCAAAAGCGGGTTGATAACCGCCCAAAAGATGCCCAGCGCGGATCCGACATATTTACTCTTCAGGTCTTTCTTCACCAGGCCTATGAGGACCCTCCTTTGCCTAACGATCTTTAAGAGCCTGGCGGACATTTTCATTGTAAGCCCCCCACCTTTTCTGCGACGGACTTTCCATCCAATATAGAATCTTCCATGGACATATAACGCCACGACCCGTAGCGGCCGCAGGCTACAATATCGTTATTGTGCAGGAAAGATACGATCGACTCCCTGGCGGCTTTATAATTCTTGTCATAGATCGGATAACCATACGTGATATCGTGTACGTCCTGCGCCAACACCCGGCTTTTCTTTAAACAGATCCCGGCTTTTTTAAGGTCTGCCTTAATGCGCTTTACTAAAACGGCCTTTTCTTTCGGCCTATTGCCTGAATATGATACTTCGGCATAAAGCGACTGCGTTCCTTTTGGAGCGGAAAGGGAAGAAAAATTATGAAAATAGCCTATGCGGAAAAAACAAGTTTCTTTCCCGGGGAAATACACCCAATGCCTCCCGTCAAAATCTTCGTTTTCAAGGCCGAGGTTCAAATTAAAGATGGAATTCCATCTTAGTTTCTCAAATGCCCTGCCGGTTCTTGCGGGCAGATCTTTGATCAGGCAGGACAACTGCGGCAACGGCACCGTTGAGATCAAATAATCGAATCTCTCCGTGCCCTTATTCAAAATCTCTATTTCTTTGTTTGCAAGGTCGATCTGTACTGCCTCGTGGTCGAGACGGACATTTCTCACCTGGCGCTCGAACGCGCGGACGAGGGAAGCTATGCCTCCTTTCCTGGGATACCAGAAATATGCATTATAACCGAACTCGCCCTTATTTTTTTCCATTGCCCCGGCTATCACTTCCCGTACCGTAGGCACGGGGATAAAGCCGTCGAGCCAGTCACAGGTCAGTGTTTCAGGAGGAACGGTCCAGAATTTCTCGTTGTAAGGCACCATAAAATGCCTGCCTATCCCCTTTCCGAACATTTGGTGTATCCATTCGAGAAAATTCTGGTCTTTAGTATTTCGGCTGGGCTTGTTTTTAAAGGTATTGAAGAACCCCGAAAGGCATTCTTTGATCACTGAAGGAGGTAAACCAAAAAGATTGGCCTGGAACGGATACGCGGTATACGTATCGTGTGAATATACCCAGGCGCTCCTTCTGTGTCCGGTGAGATTACCGCGCATTAACCGCTTGAGGAGCGCGGATGTATAGGGATGCCTGCAATGTAACAGGTGGCCCGAGAAATCAAAGGTGAAACCGTTAATGCGCTTAGAACGGCATAAACCGCCCGGTTCCGGCTCTTTTTCGAGAACCACGCAATCTATGTTTTTCTTTTGGAGATGCCAGGCAGCGCTTAAACCCGCCAGACCCGCACCCAGAATAAATATTCTCTTTCTGGCCATCTATTGCTACGTGCGCCCTAATGCATTATCGGTCAAGAGCTGTGGTAACGCTTAACGAGGCATACAAAAAGGCATTAACACTTGTAAAATGAAAGAGTTATTGCGGATTATTCGGTGTAGAAGTATTATAGCAAAGGGAGGGAAAAATGCAATTGAAATTTGGCGCGCTCTATGCCTGGGGAGGCAGCCTCACGTGGAACAACCAGAAATTATCAAACGCCTTGATCATGTTGATAAAATCGTCCAGGTCGAACGGTTTGGTAATATAACAATTGGCGTGCAAAGCGTAACTCCTCGAGATATCCTCCCCCGCATTGGAGGTAGTCAGGATGATAACAGGGATACGCTTTAGCCGGGGATCCTCCTTGATTTCTGCCAGCACTTCCCTCCCGTCTTTTTTGGGAAGGTTCAGATCGAGCAGTATTATATCCGGGTTCATGAAACCGGCATGGCCTTTTTCGCGGCGCAGGACCGCCATCGCGGCTATCCCGTCTTCGGCAACGGTCAGATTGTTGACCACTTTACTTTCCCGAAGGACCTCTTCCATAAGGCGCACATCGGCCGGATTATCTTCCACCAGCAGTATCTCTATCGGCTTAGGACTTGCCTGCATATTCATGCGTATTGCCTCGTTTAACGGGAATGGTAAAATAAAATACCGAACCCCTGCCGGGGTGTGATTCTACCCGGATCCGGCCGCCATGGCGCTCGACTATCTTCTTACACACCGCAAGGCCAATGCCTGTGCCGGGATATTCTTTCCTGGCGTGCAGGCGCTGGAAGATCTCGAAAATCCTGCCCAAATGCTGCGGAGCGATACCGATACCGTTGTCGCTGACCGAAAAAACCCACTCGCCGTCAGCGCTCCTTGTCTGCAATGCGCACGCGCGCGGGCTGTCGCGAGCGGAATTTTATGGCGTTGCTGACCATGTTCTGGAAGAAAGGTAAATGCCTATGATGTCAACCTGTCTGCATCCCTCTTCTGAACCTGATACCGAAATGGTCCATTATCCTGTCCACGCGGATCTTTATGAGATCGGTCACCACAAAAAATGCGAACGCATACCCCCATACAAAAAACGCCAATGGCCAGCCCAGCGGTTTCATAAAGATTCCGTAGACCGCGAACAGCGTCGCCACGATCTGGGTCGCTTCACATGCCAGTATCAACGCAAGGGCCGGATACGGCCGGCGCCAGAAAGGGTCTTCTCCGGTCCGGGCCAGGTAAATCGTCATATGGCCTGCCACCGCGAGTTTCAAAAACATCAGCGTCTGGATAGTCTGACGGTCAAGATGAAAGACCTCCTGGCCTATCCAAAACATAAAAAAACTGGCGAATACCCCCGCTATCCCAAGCACCGTCGATAACGTCAGCACCCTACGCATATTCCAGTTTACCGGCTTATTATATATTTTAGTATTGTCGTATGCGATCATCATAATAGGTATATCATTAAGTATTGCGAGGATAACGATCATGATGGCGGTCACCGGATAGAAATTAAAGATCAGGATCGCCAGTGTCATAAACAAAAGGACCCTCGTTGTTTCAGCGATCCGATAAATGGCATAGCTGTTCATGCGCTTAAAGATCTTGCGGCTTTCTTTTACCGCGTCAATGATCACCGATAGCCCCGGACTGGTAAGTACTATGGCTGCCGCGGATTTCGCCGCGTCCGTAGCTCCTGCGACGGCGATACCGGCATCGGCTTTTTTTAACGCGGGAGCGTCGTTCACGCCGTCTCCGGTCATTCCGACGATGTGGCCCGCTGCCTGCAGCTCCTCGACTATTTTATACTTATGCTCGGGGAACACCTGGGCAAAACCGTCTGCGTGCGCAATGATCTGCTGCGCTTCTTTGTCGGGCTTATCCACGAAAGAAGAGGCGGGCAGGATATTCTCGCCCAAACCCACTTCCTTGGCGATCTCCTTGGCTACGGCTACATGGTCTCCGGTCACCATCTTCACTTCCAGCCCCAAAGACTTTGCTGTTTTTATAGTCTCTGCCGAGTCCTCCCGCGGCGGATCATAGATCGCAAATAACCCAGCGTAACGCCACTGTCCCGTATCATCCGTCCTGGCTATACCCAATGCCCTATAGCCCCGCGTGGCAAAATCATTGATGATGCCTTCTACACGGGAAGCAATCTTGTCCTTGTCGGGGACCAAGGAAAGGATAATCTGCGGAGCGCCTTTAGTGACTTTGAAACTCTTTCCTTCTCCCTGGACGGTTGCCTCGGTACGTTTCGCCACGGGATCGAACGGCTTGAAGGCGGTTACGTGGTACTTGTCTACTTTTTGTCCGATCTGACTATCTGAATTTGCCCTGGCAATAATAGTTTCATCTATAGGGTCTTTATCTTCCCCCCTGGAGGCAAGCCGTCCCCAGACGAGCATCTCTTCCTGCGTAACCCCTTCGAACACCTTAAGCTCTTTGACGCTGAGTTCGTTTTTGGTAATGGTGCCGGTTTTATCCGAGCACAGGATGTCGACCCCCGCCATTTCCTCGATCGCCACTAATTTACTCACGATCGCCTCTTTTTTGGCAAGCATTGCAGCGCCTACCGCCATAGTCACCGTCAACACGGCGGGCAGCGCGACGGGTATGGAAGCGACCACCAGGATAAGCGCAAATTGCAGGATCTCAAAAAACTTCTCGTGGCGAAAGAGCGCTACCGTAAAGATAACCATCACTAAAACGACGGCGGACAGGATCAAATAATCGCCGATCTTGATCACGGCTTTCTGGAAATGGCTCTGCGTCTTGGCCCCTGCGACGAGTTGCGCAGTCTTACCGAAATAGGTGTTCAGGCCGGTCCCGGTTACCAGCGCGTCCATCTCACCCTGTTTCACGATCGATCCGGCATAGGCGATATCCGAGTCGTGTTTCTCAACGGGGAGTGATTCTCCCGTCAATACGGACTCATCCACCAGAAGATACTCGCCATTAAAAAGCTTTATATCGGCCGGTATTATATCCCCCAGGCGCACGCGCACCAGGTCCCCTGGCACAAGGTCGGCCGCCGCCGCCTCAGACCATTTTCCGTCACGTAACACGCGCGCTTTAAGCGCGAGCTTCTTCTTTAACAGCTCGATAGCGTTATCCGCCTTGTATTCCTGCCAGAACCCGACTGCTGCATTTATCAAAAGCATCGCGAAGATCACCCCGAAATCTTCCCAGTGGCGTATGACCGCCGACAAAGCCGCCGCTATCTCTATCATCCAGGGGATAGGCCCCCAGAAATACCCCAGGAATTTCGAGATCGGGCTTATTTTCTTTTCGCTGATCTTGTTGGGTCCGTATTGCTGGAGGCGCTTTTTCGCTTCCTCTGATGAAAGCCCTTTTTTTCTCTCTGTATCCATCTAAGGATTACCTCTTTCTCAGCAGCGTTATCAATCCCAGCACAAAACCGATCACCAGGGAAAAAAAGATAATCAGGGCGGTGCTGCTTTCCAGGGACCATGCCAGAAACTTCACTTCCATGGGCTTATAATTCTGAACGGTGAAAACAAGCATGATAAGCAAAGAAACAATAATGACGAATGGTTTCCACGACATGGCTATCCTTTTGGTTTATAAAAATGCGTTGACTGGCCGGAAAAGATCTCAGCCGCCTCCATGACGGTTTCAGACAAAGTAGGATGCGGATGGATGCTCAGCGCCAGGTCGTCGGCGACCGAGCCCATCTCTACGGCAAGCACTCCTTCGGAAATCAGCTCTGCGCAACCGTCGCCGACCATTGCCACCCCTAACACGCGGCCTGACTTTGAATCTGCAACCACCTTTGTCAACCCGTCAATACGGTTAAGGGTCACTGCCCTGCCTGAAGCCGCCCAGGGGAATTTTAGCACCTTTATATCCCTGCCTTGCTCTTTCGCTTCTTTCTCGGTAAGGCCGCACCAGGCGATTTCGGGATCGGTAAACACTACCGCGGGTATCGCTTTCGGATAAAAACCGTCCTTTCCCGAAACTATCGCCCTGACCGCAGCCATCCCTTCATGCGAGGCCTTATGGGCAAGCATAGGCTGACCGGCGATATCTCCGATCGCGTAGATCCCGGGATCGGCGGACTGTCTTTTTTCATTAACCTGCACAAACCCCTCTTGCGTGATCTTTACTCCTGTATGTTCCAGGCCAAGGTCTTTGCAGTAAGGCTTCCTGCCAACCGCAACTAAAACTTTCTCAAAGTCTTGAGTTGAACTTTTTTTATCCGGACCTTCAAAAGTGACGCTAACGCCTTGCGCCTTCTCTTCTACCTTGACGACTTTCGTATTCAGCAGTATGTTCTCAAAACTGCGGAAAAGCCTCTTTTTGAGGATATCGACCAGGTCGCTGTCTATCCCCGGCAAAAGGTTAGGCGTCAGTTCAACTACCGAAGTTTTACTGCCTAACGCGTTATACACGGTTGCCAGTTCAAGGCCGATATAACCGCCGCCTATCACCAAAAGCTTTTGAGGTATATTTTCGATGTCGAGCGCTGAAGTAGAATCCATTATGCGCTTTGACAAAGGCGCAAACGGCAAGGAAACCGGCTTAGAGCCTGTCGCGAGTACCGCGTGGTCGAACGAAATCCTCTCACTCCCGCCTTCAGCCTTTTCTATTTTTACGGCCCTTGGATCAAGGAATTCGGCTTTACCCTGAATAAACCTGATCTTGCGCATTGTACAGAGCTGGCCTAGACCGGAGGTCAATTTCAAGACCACGCTGTTCTTCCATCCCCTGACCTTATCGAGGTCTATCTTCGGAGAACCGAATTCGATCCCGAGCTCCTTCGCGTCTTTGGCGTGCGTAATTATCTTCGCCGCGTGTAAAAGTGCCTTTGAAGGGATACACCCCCTGAACAAACACACCCCGCCCGGGTTCTTTTCCTGGTCGATCAGGGTAACCTGCAACCCTAAATCAGCGGCGAGAAACGCGGCAGCATAACCTCCGGGGCCTGCGCCAATAACAAGCAAATGTGCGGCAGAAGTTTCTTCCATTATTAACCCTCCATCTCAAGTAAAAAAGGCTGTTGAAGCGCCTCAGCAACCCAGCGTAAAAAGCGGCATCCGTCGGCTCCGTCGATAGCGCGGTGGTCAAAAGAGAGCGAAAGCGTGAGTATTTTGCGGGCGCTAAACTGATTATTGTCGAAAACGGGTTCCCAGCGGCTGCGAGGCACTCCCAGTATCGCCAGTTCCGGCCAGTTTATCACCGGAGCAAAGCTCGTGCCTCCGATATTCCCGAGGTTAGAAACCGTAAAACAGCCTCCCCGCATCTGGTCAAGGCTTAATTTTCCGTTCCTGGCGAGCTCTGCCAGCGCCTGCAATTCTTTTGCAAGCAAGATGATATTCTTCTTGTCGGCGTCGCGTATCACCGGGACAAGCAACCCTCTATCGGTGCCTACCGCTACTCCTACGTGGCAATATTTCTTAAAGATAAGCTGACGGCCGCTCATATCGATACTGGCGTTAAACTGCGGGAATATCCTTAACGCGGAAGAGATAACTTTAATAATGAAGGGAGTGATGGTAAGTTTTACCTCGGGGGTCGAATGCTCTTTTATCAGCTTTTCGAGTTCCGTCACGTCCGCTTTATCGAATTGCGTTACCTGCGGGACCGTATTCCAGGCCTGCATCAGGTGCTCGGCAGTCTTCTGCCGGATACCGGACAAAGGCTTAACCTTTACCTCGCCCCATTTAGAGAAATCCGGCAAAGGTTCAAGTATCAGCCCGCAGGGTAGCGGCTTTGCCAAAACATCCTGATCCAGTATCCTGCCAGCCGGGCCTGAGCCTTTCAAGGCTGAAATATCCACGCCCTTTTCCCTCGCCAACCTTCTGACGGAAGGAGCCGCGGGGATATCCTGCGGCCCGGAAGCTTTTACTTCTTGCGCTTGTGCCCTGGGGGCCGGCTCTTTCTTTTTTTCTTCAGGTTCTTCTTTCGACTCGGCAGTATCTATCTTGATGATCACCTGTCCGACTTTGGCTTCATCGCCTTCTTTTACGAGTATTTCTTTGACCGTGCCTTCGAGCGTGGAAGGCACCTCGATCGTAGCCTTACTTGCCTCGATCTCAAGCAATGTATCATCTTTCTTAACCGGATCTCCCGGCTTCACGTGGAGCTTTACCACAGTCCCCGAAGCTATGTTTTCGCCTAACTCAGGGAGCTTGAATTCGCTTATCACGATAGCACCTTCCTTTCGTAATGTAAATACGCCTAACTGATCATGGGATTGCGTTTTTCCGGAGTTATCTTGAGGTCTCTTGCCGCCCGTTCCACTATATCCTCACCCAACGCGCCTTTTCTGTATAGAGCGCCCAGCGCGGCAAATACAATGTGCCTTGAGTCCACTTCAAAGAAATCCCTTAAGGCTGCGCGCGTATCGCTTCTGCCGAACCCGTCGGTACCCAGGGACACCAAAGGCCCCGGCACCCACTTGGCGATGGAATCGGGCAGGCTTTTCAGGAAATCGGAAACAGCGACAAATACGCCCTCCTGGCCCAAAAGGCACTCAGTGACATAAGGGGTCTTCGCCCCTTGGGTCGGATGGAGCATATTCCAGCGCTGGACTGTCAACGCCTCACGCCGCAGTTCATTGTAGCTGGTAACGCTCCAGAGGTCTGTGGCTACGTTATACTTTTCCTCAAGTATTTTCTGGGCTTCGATAGCCTGGTTCATGATCGCGCCGCTTGCCAAAAGGTGCGCCCGCAAGGTATCGTTCTTTTTTGAAACGCTTCTGAACTTGTACATCCCCTTAAGGATACCTTCCTGGGCCCCTTGCGGCATTTCGGGCATAGGATAATTTTCATTGCCTACGTTAAAATAATAGAAGACGTTCTCCTGGCTGACGAACATCCTGCGTATCCCTTCTCTTATGATCACGGCGAGCTCATAGGCAAACGCGGGCTCATAGGAGACGCAGGTCGGGACCACCGAAAAGAAAACATGGCTGTGGCCGTCCTGGTGCTGTAAGCCTTCGCCGTTTAAGGTGGTGCGGCCGGAAGTCCCTCCGACCAAAAACCCGCGGCAGCACATATCTGCGGCTGCCCATACCAGGTCGCCGACGCGCTGAGGCCCGAACATGGAATAATAAGTGTAAAACGGTATCATGTTAATGCCGTGCGTAGAATACGACGTGCCTGCCGCGATGAATGAAGAAATGGACCCTGCTTCGGTAATGCCTTCCTCCAGGATCTGCCCGTCGGTAACTTCCCTGTAATACAGCAGGTTATCCCTGTCCACGGGCTCATACTTCTGGCCGGGGTGGGAATATATGCCGCACTGCCGAAAGAGCGCCTCCATGCCGAATGTCCGCGCTTCATCGGGGATTATCGGCACGATGAGCTTGCCTATAGATTTATCCTTCAGGAGCTTTGCCAGGATACGCACGTACGCCATAGTGGTTGAAACAGCCCTTCCCTCAGTGCCTTTGTAAAATTCTTCGAAGATCCCGTCATCGGGCATGGAAACAGGACTAGCGTTCATGCTTCGCGAGGGGATATAGCCTCCCAGTTTTTTACGGCGTTCCTTGAGGTATTGTATTTCGGGGGAATCTTCAGGCGGCTTGTAAAAAGGCGACTTGCACGTTGCTGTATCGCCGCCGCATATTTCATCATCGCTGATCGGGATGTTAAAACGCGTGCGGAATTCTTTAAGCTCTTCCTCGTTAAGTTTTTTCTCCTGGTGCGTGATGTTCTTGCCTTCTCCGCTCTCCCCCAGCCCGTACCCTTTTATGGTCTTTGCCAGGATGACTGTAGGCCCGCCTTTGTGGGCAAAAGCCGCCTTGTAAGCCGCGTACACCTTCAGCGGGTCATGGCCGCCGCGCTTGAGCGCGCGCAGCTTGTCGTCGGGAATATCCTTGACCATCTCAAGGAGCCTGGGGTCGGCCCCGAAGAAATCCTTTCTTAGATACGCGCCGCCTTCTACCGAGTACTTCTGGTACTGACCGTCCACGACTTCCCCCATGCGCTTGGCCAGGATGCCGTCTTTGTCTTTTTTCAAAATAGGGTCCCAGTCGCTTCCCCAAATTACCTTGATCACGTTCCACTGGGCGCCCCGAAAAATAGCTTCCAACTCCTGGATGATTTTTCCATTCCCGCGCACAGGCCCGTCAAGGCGCTGGAGATTACAGTTGACGACAAAAATAAGGTTATCCAGGTGCTCCCTGGAAGCAAGGGTGATCGCGCCCAGACTTTCGGGCTCATCGCTCTCCCCGTCGCCCATGAAGAGCCAGACCTTGGCGTCATCTTTAGGCTTAAGCCCCCGGTCCTCAAGGTAGCGGTTAAACCGGGCCTGATAAATAGCCATTATCGGACCAAGCCCCATGGAAACCGTGGAAAATTGCCAGAAATCCTGCATTAGCCAGGGGTGCGGGTATGAAGAAAGGCCTCCCGCCTCTTTCAGTTCCCGTCTGAAGTTCAAAAGGTCTCTTTCGGTGAGCCTGCCTTCCAGGTATGCCCGGGAATACACTCCCGGAGAAGCATGGCCCTGAAAAAAAACAAGATCACCGCTGAACTCATCTGTCCTTGCGCGGAAAAAATGGTTAAAGCCCACCTCAAACAACGTCGCGATAGAAGCGTAGGTGGAAAGGTGGCCTCCGATGCCGTCTTCTGCCTTGTTCGCTCTTACCACCATATCCATCGCGTTCCAGCGCACGATATTCTCTATGCGCTGTTCAAGCTCCAGCTCACCGGGAAACTCGGGTTGCGCCTCAACAGGTATGGTATTGATATACGGCGTGGCGACCACGGAGGGGATCTTTACCCCCGACTCCTCTGCCTTTACGCGCAGCGCTTCCAGGATCTTTCCGGCTTCCTCTTTCGACCGGTATTTAAGAATATACGCCATTGAATTAAGCCACTCTTGTATCTCTACCTGTTCCTCATCCCGCGAAAGCTTATTTTTATCCATTCTATCTCCTTAGATAACATTTAACCTTAATTATTGTAAAGGAATACGATTTATTTGTACATTGCCGGATTCTGCTTTTTGTTGACTTTTTTCTACCTTTAAATTAAAAGGGCTATGGCCGGCTTTTGCCAGGCATAGCCCCTACGCTTGCATAAAGCAAGTTACGTAATGTCCTTAACGCATGATATCGCTTCGTAACCCCGGAAAGTTCTCGCGCATGAACTGCCCGGCGTCAATACCCTCTTGCGGCCATGTATTGCCGTTGGAAAAACAGCGGATCGTAATAGTGATATTGGGTCTTGAAAAACCGGTATCTTCAAGATGCTCATAATACCCCTGGCTGGTTGCCGGCGCTCCTTTTGCCCCGGGCTTAAGCGAGCAATATTCGGAATGGTCCTGCCTGTTCACGATCGTAAAATACGAACACCCCTTTGCGAGCGCTGCCTCCGAGGCGCGCTGGAGCACATATTTTTCCACTTCTTTCCTGGTCATATAGGCATTGCCGCAGAATGTAACCTGGATAGTATCCGGCGCTATCTCATCTACGAGCGTGCTCTTGGTTTTGCCTGACAACTGATAGCCTGAGCAACCGGCCAGCGCCAATACGATTACCGCGATATATGCTATCTGTTTCATATGCCCCTCCATTAGCGTGACGAGATTATAATTTTCCCGAACGAAGGATATTCACCAACAGCCAGAACCCAAGTATCCCCGCGCAGACAAAGCCTATTACCCCCAGCTGATGCGATTCTCCGAGGAAGGTCTGAGCGTTGGTCTGTATCAAAAGCGAAGAGCCTATGATCAGGGCTGCGATGATCAAACTGAATGACAGCCTATTGCTGAATCTATCGAGGATCGAGATAAGGTTTTCCAGGTTGATATGCTCAAAACCGATCTTGAGGTTTCCTTTCTTGATCTCATTCAATATCGTGATCACGTCTTTCGGGAGGTTCTGGGCCAGCCCCAATACATCCCTGCCCATCTTGCGCACCCGCTTGGTGATCTTTCCTACGCTGCGCTCCTCTTTGATGATCTTTTCTGTCAGGGCCTTGACCTCAATGGTAAGGTTCGATTCCGGGTCAAGCATCTTGTCCACCGTCTCCAGCATCGCCAGGGACTTAATCAGGAGGAAGTGGTCGGAGAGCATACGCACCTTGTTCTCGAACATAAGCCTGGTCAGGTCCTTTAAAAACTCGTTCATCCTGAATTCTTCAAGCGAAAGACCGTAGTATTTATCCAGAAGCTGCTCCAGGGAAAGCTTCAATCTTTTTTCGTCCGCGTGGCCGAGGGCTCCCAGGTCGCGCAGGATATCGATTATTTCTTCCGCGTCTTTATCGGACGCGGCCAGCAGGATATTCGTCAGCTTGAACTTGGTCGGCTCATCAAGGCGCCCGACGATCCCGAAATCGACGAAAGAGATCCTTCCGTCCTCCCGCACGAAGATGTTACCCGCGTGAGGGTCGCCGTGAAAGAAGCCGTCGATGAAGATCTGCTTCAGTACGCACCCCACGACCCTGCGGGCGATCTTCTTCTTGTCCAGCCCCGACTCTTCTATCCTTTTCAGGTCGTTTATCTTTATGCCTTTTATCTTTTCGATAACCAGGACTTTTTGCGAGCAGAGGTCCTTATACACGGTCGGAAAATGCACTGTTTCGTCATCGCGGAAATTCTTCCTGAAGGTCTCTATATTGATGACCTCGTCGTTAAAATTCAGCTCGTTCAGGATATAGGTCTTAAATTCCTCCACCAGTCCCCTTGGGTTAAAAGGCCTGGCTTCCTTAATATGCCTTTCAATAAGATTAGCGAGAAAATCCAGTATCTCAAGGTCCGAATGTA
The DNA here is from genome assembly GCA_041309005.1 of Candidatus Omnitrophota bacterium. Classification (GTDB taxonomy): domain Bacteria; phylum Omnitrophota; class Gorgyraeia; order Gygaellales; family Profunditerraquicolaceae; genus PPR-0468. Next base: position 15,654 of record JBFZAN010000038.1, on the reverse strand, counting down.
TGGTTTCTTTAAGGAAAGGCTTCTGCACTTTGACTATCACATGCTTATGGTCCCAGTGCACTTCGTACACCTGCGCGAGCGACGCCGAAGCGAGGGGTTTTTCGGGGAAATGCTTGAATACCTGATGCAGGGGTTTTTTGAATTCCTCCTCCAGGACAGCTTTTATTTTTTCGAATTCCACCGCCGCCACGTTATCCTGAAGCTTCTCGAACTCCTTGCAGAATTCATACGGTATGAGGTCGGGGCGCATGCTCAACATCTGCCCCAGCTTTATGAAGGTTGGGCCAAGGTCTTCCAATACCCTGCGCAGGCGCACGCTCAAAGGCAGGTTGACCACGTCTTTTTCTGAAGGGTGGGCCGAAGCGAACGGATGAAAGGGGAGCTGCTGGATGAGATAGCCGAAGCCGTACCTGGCGCAAACCCTGGCTATCTCCTCCAATCTCTTAAGATTACGGACATCTTTCTTGAATCTGGTGAAGAGCAATCTGCGTACCTTTTAGCGTTTGCGCGACTTTATTTTTTCGATCTCGTTTTCGAGCCTGCGGATATCTTTCTTGGAGGCGATGTCCAATTTAGAGAGAGCGGAACTGAGCATTTTGGAGAACCCGCTTTCAAGGCCCTTTGCCTCTTTGCTCCCCTTTTTTATCAACTCTTCGATAAGGTCTTTTCCTTCTTTTCGTTTTAGTTTTCCCTGTTTGACCAGCTCGTTCACCGCCTTTTCCGCCTTCTCCCTGGTCAAGACAATCACGCCCATCCCAAGTGAGACCATTTCTTTTAATAGATCCATCTGTAGCCTCCTTTAATTGCGCCGTTGCTAGCGGGCGATGCACCTGTGCCTTTTTATTATTTAAAATTATACCACAAAAAATTTATAATAAAAAACAGGTTTTCCTTTTTTTCACTCCTCCCGCCTTAACGCGGCGGGGTACTGTCCCTGATCGAAACAGCCACGTATTTTCCCGGCTCCGGACAGTAATACTGGACTATGACGGAATCACCGGGATCTATTTCCTCCAGGCCTATCTTCTTCGTGCCTCGCGAAATAGGGATATCTTCCGGCACGGTAACGATCACATAGCCGGCTTCACTGGTAACCATGATAAAGCCTTTTACGAACCCCACCTGCGCTACCGTGCCGAACATCCTCTTTATCTCCGGCTTCTGCGGCTCGGCCTTATTTTGCTCCTGCTGGCTGTAACCGGCATTTGCCAGAGCCAACGCGAACGCCAACGCCATAAAAATGACGCTTTTGGCCTTGTAAAACATGTCTTTGCCTCCGGTTAAGCAGTTACTTATTATAAAATGTGCTTAGATTAAAGGAATAGGCAGGCGTTACTTTTTTCTGACTTCTTTCCGCTTGGTTAAAAAGGCTGAGAGCCGAATATCGTCTGGTAATACTTGATCAAGCTTTTCGTCGAATTAACAAGCAGAATGCCTAACACGTACGACAAAATAAGCACGATAACGGTAATGATGACCTTTGCTTTTGTGCTCAGGCGCGGATTAAACCAGACCAGCGGCAGCGCGAAGGGGCCCACGCACAAAAACGCGATGACTACCGTCTGAGGCTTAAAGAACCATTTTTCCTGTTTCTTCTCGGTGACCAGGGAGCCGCAAAACCTGCACTTGATGGCTTCATCCTGTATTTCTTCCGCGCAATAAGGGCATTTCTTCATTGCTTCTTCTCCGCTTGAAACCTATTATAGCCACATTACGTAAATGTTACAAGAAATTAATGCGGCCGCCTAGACCCCGGGCTGTTGAGGGCGCTTACCACTGCCTTGATCGAAGCCGTGCTGATATTGGGGTCGACTGCTGCGCCGAAAAAAACAGGTTCCTCTCGCGTACGCTTGATACCGATATATGCTATGGCTTTTGCGTCCGCTCCCGCGGCTAATGCATGTTCCTCATACAGTACTACGTCAAGTTGCATTCCCGGATGTTTTCTCAATCCCCGGATAAACGCGTCAACCGGGCCGTTGCCCCGCGACTCCACCGTGAAGTCACCTGCCTTCGTCCCGACGACCGCCCTCACCGATGTTCTTTTCCGGCGGTCATCTTCGATGCGTATCGCGCATGATTTTAACCGGTATTCTCTTCCGGGAAAAAGGTATGCCTCGCGGAAACAGCCGTAAATCTCAGCCGAAGACAGCTCCCTGGCGGCGCTCTCTGTCTTTTCCTGGACTACTTTCGCAAAATCTTGCTGCATCTGTTTCGGGATCCTGTACCCCCGGTCTTTTTCCATGACATAGGCAATGCCTCCCTTGCCGGATTGGCTGTTGATGCGGATGATCGATTCGTAATCGCGCCCCACGTCTTTAGGGTCAATAGGCAGATACGGGACATCCCATTCCTTCTTTCTTGAAACGCCTTGCGCCTTCATCCCTTTATGTATCGCGTCCTGATGAGAACCCGAAAACGCAGTATACACCAGGTCTCCGGCGTAGGGATGGCGGCAATGCACGTCCATATGCGTGCACCTGGAATAGACCTGCCTGATGCGATTGATATCAGAAAAATCAAGCTTCGGGTCAACGCCCTGGGAAAAGAGATTCAGGGCCATGGTCATGATATCCATATTGCCTGTCCTTTCGCCGTTACCGAACAGCGCCCCTTCCACTCTTTCTGCGCCGGCTGTGACCGCCAACTCCGCAGCCGCAACCGCCGTGCCGCGGTCGTTATGAGTATGCACACTCATGATGACTGAGCCGCGCCGTTGTAGCCGCCTCAAAAACCATTCTATCCTGTCGGCGTAGATATTGGGCGTGCTCATCTCTACCGTCGCCGGAAGATTGATGATCGTCTTATCTTGTTTCGCAGGCTTCCAGATATCCATTACCGCTTCGCAGATCTCCAGCGCGTACTCCGGCTCGGTCCCCGTAAAACTCTCCGGAGTATATTCAAAACGGATGCGGGAGCCGCGCATCTGCGCCCTCAGGTCAGCCATCAAAGACGCTGCGTCGGTCGCTATAGCGGTAATCCCCCTCCTATCTTTGTTAAACACGACCCTGCGCTGGGTAACAGAGGTGGAATTATACAAATGCACGATTGCCTTCGGCACGCCTTTCAGCGATTCAAAGGTCCTTGTGATCAGGTGTGGCCGCGCCTGCGTCAATACCTGTATGGTAACGTCGCCGGGGATACGCTTCTCTTCGATGAGCTTACGGACAAAATCGAACTCAACCCCGGAGGCAGAGGGGAATGCTACCTCGATTTCCTTAAAGCCTATCGCGACCAGCAGCCCGAACATCGAGCATTTTTCCTTGATATTCATCGGCACGGGGAGCGCCTGGTTGCCGTCCCTTAGATCAACGCTGCACCAGACAGGAGCCCTGGTGATCGCGCGATCCGGCCACGTGCGGTCGACGAGATTCACCGTCTTATACGGCCGGTACCTGTAAAACGCCATTTTTCTTTTCTTCATCTCAGTCCCCTTTCTGTAAAATAAAAAAACCACCTCTTCGTAAGAAGCGGTGGCTGTGTGCTTCTGTTTCTTTATGTCTTACTGATCATCCCGCGCTACACACACCCCTCCTTGCGCCTATCCCTTAAGCGAAAGCTTAAGCGATAGCTTAAGCAGAGATAGGAACAACCCAAGAAGAGGTTTATGCGTGTGCGTAGAATAGTCTTTCATTTGTTAAATTATGCCATAGATTTTAAAAGTTGTCAATAAGAAGCTGCCGCGTATTGCTTACGCGTGGTGTTGCGTGTGGGTGTGCGGATGGACGTGGGTTTTGTCCTTATGCGCATGGCTGTGGATATGGACGAGGTTGTTCTCTTGCAGGAAATCCGCGTCGGAAAGTATCTCGCAGGGCGCTCCTGAGCGGACGATCCTTTTGTCCTCCCCCAGGACGTACACTACATCCGCTATCTCTTCCACGATGTGCAGGTCGTGGGTGGCGGTGATAATGGTATTGCCCTGCATATGACCTTCGGTAATAAGGTCGACTATCTGCCTGGCGGTCTTGGGGTCAAGTCCCGCAGTAGGTTCATCCAAAATAAGCACCCGGGGCTTGAGTATCAGGACGCTTGCCAATGCGACTTTCCGTTTTTCCCCCGCGCTTAACTGGTGGGGGGCGCGGTCAAGAAGATGAGTGATGGCGAAAAACTCCGTTACCTGCGTTAAGCGCGCTTTGATTTCATTCTTATCCAGCCCCATTTGTAACGGCCCGAAGACGATATCTTCCTCCACGCTCGGGCAAAACAGTTGAATATCCTGGCTTTGGAAAACAAATCCCACGTTCTGCCTGAAAAAACGGCTGAACTCATCGTCATTGAACAACTGTTCGTTCATCTGCCTGCCGAATGCGGTAATCTCGCCTTTATCCGGGAAAAAAAGGCCGTCGAGCATGGAAAGGAGCGTGGATTTCCCCGTGCCGTTGGCGCCGAGAAAAACCACTCTCTCCCCCTTGCCGATACGCAAATTCACGGACTCAAGCGCCGGAAATTTACCCGCGTAGGAAAAGCACGCGTTCTTAAGCTCAAACAGGATCTCACTCATTTTTTGACCATGTAATAAATCGCGGCTGCGGCAACTGCCAGCACGCACGTAAACCAAATGCCGTCCCTAAGGCGCATACGGGTTTCACCCCAGGCGCGCGCTTCCTGCCTGTACCCGCGGCTGAGCATCGCGTCATACACCTTGGCATGCAAAGAATAGGAACGATGCCAGAGGTTCGCGATGTTCCAACCGACCACTTTCTGGCCTTTTACGTAATGAAGATTGCCGCCGACCCTCGCCTTCATCGCCAGGTACGTGTTCTCGATCATCTTCACGAAAAGATACAAGTAGCGGTAACACATCCCAAGCGTCATCACGAATACCTGCGGCACCCCGAATATCCGTAGCGCTGCCAGAAGCTGCGAGTGCTTCGTGGTCAAAGTAAGCAATACCGCAAAAGATACCGACGTCGCGACCCTGAGCACGAATGTCACCGCGCTCAAAGCCCCTTGCCTGGTAACGAAAAGATGTAAGCCGAATATTTGGAAACCGAATAACCTTTGCCCCGGGCTTAAGGCTTCGAATAACGCCGGCACGACTATGAACAAGGAAAAAAGCGGGATGAATATCCAGGTGCGTTTTAAGAAAAACAACAGGTTTATGCGCGAAAGGAACGCAAGCGCAAGGCACAATGCGTAAAAAGCCAGGATGAGACGCGCATCTTTAGCAAACAGCACCAGGACGATACAGGTCAGCACGGAAATGATTTTCGTGCGCGCATCAAGCGGCTGCAGTAAGCCGGGCTTACGTGCGTACTCGTCGGCGTAGATAGAATCCCTGAAAAAAGAAAGCGCGGCTATAAGAGAGCGTTCTATGAATTTATTTTTCCCGGACAATTTATCGCTCTTTTTTTCTGATGAATATCCTTCCCAGCAATAATACCGCTAATACTACCACACTTATGCCTAAAACGGCAGAAAATATATACGCAAGGCTTACATGGCCCAGGCCTTTTTCTTCCCAGCCTCCAAAGGCATAATCAGGAAAGGGCGCTTTCCAGATATTTGATAACCTTTCAAGGCCTTTAGGGACATAGCCTAAGAATTTCCCTATCTCATCAGCCCCCCACTCTCCCCAGGCAGAACCTGATTTAAAATACTCCGGCAGAAGCAATCCTAACGGAGAGAGGGCAGCCATAATAATAAGCCCTATCCACAGCTTATTGCCTGTTTTCATCTTGAGCCTCCGTTTCTCTGCTCAAGAAGAGCAGGCTCCTGCTTCTGAAGGTATTTTATCACCAGCGCAGTAACAACCGCTTCAACAAAACCGAATATCAACATATGTTCTCCCAGCATCGCGGGAATAGCCACGTTCAGTCCATAAGGGCAATACAGAGACTGGCCTTCTTGCGTCTTATGCAATAACGGCTGGATACCAAACATAATTGCCGTAGTTAGTGCCGCGATGTTTAAAGCAACATATCCGGCAATACCGGCAGCTACAACTCGCCTAGCCGAAGTAATCACGGATGAGCCGCTTATAAACTTATAAAGGTAATAACCGGCAAACACTTCAACAAATGCCATATTGAAACAATTCGCGCCTATAGCGGTAATACCTCCGTCTCCGAAGAGTAATGCCTGGACCACCAAAGCAACCGTGACCGCGATACAGGCCGCCCAAGGGCCAAGCAATATCGCCGCCAATACCGCGCCTACGGCGTGCCCCGTAGTACCTCCCGGGATAGGCACATTGAACATCATGATCACGAAACTGAACGCCGCGCCTATGGCAAGCAGCGGTACCTGCTTTGCCTTAAGCGTTTTTTTCACGATTCTTGAGGCAGCCATCCATATCGGAAACATGACAGCCAACATCGCCCCGCTTGTGACCGGCCCCAAATATCCATCCGGTATATGCATAGTTTTCCTCCGGTTAAAAATCCATCTGGGTCCTCATCCCTGCGACAAAAATCCCGTTCTGGTCATCGGCGACATCCTTGCCGAACGGGTTCCAGACATACTGGAAATCAGGGCTGATAGACAAATGGTCATTGACAAATATTTTGTAATACGCCTCCAAATGGCCTTCTGGCTTTGCCTCAGGGCTTGCAATCTGAGGCGAGCCGTATTTCTTATAATCCCCGGAGGGGATTGCTTGGCCGGCTGCAAACGCAAGTACGTCCTTCTGCCTGCCCCAGGGCTTTCCCTCTACTTGTAAACCTGCGCTCCAGGAATGCGCGAGTGAATAATTCAAGTCTCCTGTCGCCATAAAATCAGGATTATATACTTTTGGGTCCTGCCAGGCGTAGCGGGCAAATAAATTTACGATATCGGTGACTTTTTGGTCAAAGCTTAAGCCAAAACCGCAATTAACTTCTTTTGTTTTCGCGGCGTCACTCCATTTAGTATGATACGAATTATTGCGCCATCCAAAGAAGCGATAGGTACCGGCTAAATTAAGAACGTTCGTCTTGAAGGCGGCCTGGACGATATTAAAAAGATTGTCTCCGACTTTCTCCCAATCGCTGTTTCCGTCGAAAACCCCATAGCCCAATTCGAACCATGCAAGCGGGATATACGCCAGGCGCATGCCGGCAGTGTTATCAGGGAATTCAACGGCGGGCGAATTACGGAAAATCCTGCTTAAAAATTGGGAGGTCTCATCATTGGCTACTTCATTATTGTCGAAATACGCCGTGGGGTCAAGCTTTCCAAGCGTCAACGCAACTTTATCCTGGCATAGGGCCTGCTCATACCAAAGCTCGGTCAGCCGCGCATTATTATCATTATCGGCGTCACGATTGACATTTGAGTAAAGCGTCAGGTCGTCCTCAAGACCGGCCCCCTGCCCCGCCTCCAGATGCAGGAATACTTTCCCGCCTATCTCCTTAAACTCTTTACCTAATGCAATGTCCGCTGAATATGAGGCATCAGCGCGACTTGCTTTTTTGCTGGCTTCAGGTGACGCATTATTGGTATTACTGGTCCCCTGGACTATTATTGTTCCTCCCGCGCCTATCTCTAAGCCTTCAGCAATACTGATCGGCGCGCCTGTCTGGCGATGCAGATCCCTGTCAAATTGAATAAACTTAGATTCGTACTCGGCAATCTTTTTATTCTGCTCAAAGATGCATTGTTCCTGTCCCTTGATACATCTATCCTGTTCGCCGAGTTTATCCTCGAGGGCCTGCACACGGTCCTTCAGCCGGCTTAACTCTTCCCTCACAGCTACTTCATCCGCCCGGCAATTATTGCCCGTTAAAAATACACCCGCGATAACCAGCCAGGCTGCGTTTCTTAAAATCGACTTGGACATGCTCTTTTCCTCCTTTTCTGTTACGAATGAGATATTCGTGTTACTATTACTTAAAAAAAATACCGTCTATGATAAATTCCTCCCTGTAGTAGACATACTGAGCGTGGCGTGCTTAACGCCCTTGACCGCCTTCAGCGTGTCCGCTAATTCCTGTGCCTGTTTAGGGCTGCCCTTCACCGCAATGATCTCAAGGCAATTGTCATGGTCAAGGTGTATGTGCTGGGCGGAAATAATTACTTCCTGAAAATCGTGCTGGATATCGGTGATTTTATTCAAGAGCTCCCTTTTATGGTGGTCATAGATCAGCGTGATCGCCCCCGCTATCTCTCCCTCCCCCTGCCAGTCTTTTTGAACCAGGTCCTGGCGAATGAGGTCGCGGATGGCCTCGGAACGGTTGTCATAGTTCCTGGCTCTTATCTGCCGGTCGAACTTCGACAGCAAATCTTGGGGTAAAGAAACGCCGAAACGTATTAATTTATCCATTGCGTAGAGTGTTACTTTGTTACGAATGATAACACAATTATCGTTATGTGCAAGACTTTTTTGAAAATATTTTTTAACGCACGGGACTGACTACGTAGATATACTGCAAGGGTTTCCTGCCGGTATTCTTTACATCGTGAAGAGTCTGCGGCGGCACGTACGCGCAGGCCTTTTCCGTTAACGAGAAGCCTTGCGTATGTTTGATGCGCATCCTCCCCTGCCCGGATAAGACTATGATAAACTCTTCTTTATCTTGCGTGCTGTGCTCGCCGATAGATTCTCCTTTTTTAAGGGTCACGAACCCCGAACGCATGCCGCAGCTTTCGGGCGGTTCTCCAAGGAGGCGCTGATACCGGCCTTTACCTTCCGGCGTTATCAGGCGGGGTTTTAAAGCGCCGGGTACGGGCTCCTGCGCAGCCGCCGCTCCCTGATTGATCAAAGAAGCCACGTATCCTGCGCCAAAACCGTTATCGATATTGACCACCGTCACGTTAGGAGCGCAACTGTTCAACATGGTCAATAACGGCGCGATGCCGTGATAATTCGTACCGTAACCGATAGATGTGGGGACCGCGATGACCGGACAGGAAGCCAAACCCCCGACCACTGAAGCCAAAGCCCCCTCCATGCCTGCAACCGCGACAATGCAGCGGGCGCGGGAGATCTTGTCATAATATCTAAGCAGACGGTGAAAACCAGCTACGCCGACGTCGAAAATGCGCTCGATACGGTTTGCGAACACTTCCAGCGTCACTGCCGCCTCTTCTGCCACGGGAAGATCGGCGGTCCCGGCGCAGATCACCAGGACATTGCCTTTTGGAAGTACTGCTCCGTCTTTAATAAAAATAGCTCCCGCAGAGGAGTTAAAGGCCGCTTTGCGGTTTATCGCGCGGACTTTTGTATAGATCTTTTTATCCGCCCGCGTAAGAAGCACGCTCTTGTTGTGGCGGGCGATGCTCTTGAATATTTTTTCGATCTGCGGTATCGTCTTTCCCGGGCAAAAAATAACTTCAGGGGCTCCCGAGCGTATCGGCCGGTGGTGGTCGACCTTCGCGAACCCCATATCCTCAAAAGGCAGATGGCGCAGCTTCTCTATCGCCTTTTCAACAGCCATCTTTGAGTTCCTGACAGCGTTAAGGATTGCTATGATTTTTTCTTTTTCCATGACAAAACTTCATTTAATGAGCCGCTTCGGTAACCTTCCAGGTCAAGCGTAACATAACGGAACCCTTTTTTCTTTAATTCCTTCGTTATACGTGCGGCGTGCGTATAAAAACGGGGGAAATCAGACGGCAAAACCTCTATCCGGGCAGTCTTATCGTGGCAGCGTACCCTCACCTGCCTGAAGCCTGCGTTCCGGATGAACCGCTCTGCTTCATCGATCATCTTCAGCGCTGCGGGCGTGATCGCGCTGCCGTAAGGGACCCTTGAGGCAAGACACGTATTAGAAGGCTCATCCCAGGTCTTAAGCCGCATCCGCCTGGATAACGCGCGGATCTCTTCCTTGGTAAGGCCGGCTTTTTGTAAGGGGCTCAAGACGCCAAGCTCCTTCAACGCCAGTTGCCCCGGTCGATAATCCGTCAGGTCGTCCCGGTGGGAAGCTTCGATTACATAAGGGATCCCTGCCCGCCCGGCCAATCGGCGTATGCTCGAAAACAACGCCTTCTTGCAGAAATAGCATCTTAAGGGAGAATTCTTCCTGACTTGGGCAGGTATTGAAAAAGATACGTATGTATGCCGTATGCCTGCGCGCAAAGCCTGTGCGCGCGCGCGCGATGGCTCGCCGCCGAAAAACAGATCGTTACGGGCCGTGACCGCCAATACGCGCCTGCCAAGCGCCTGCCCGGCAACTGCGAGTAACAGCGTGCTGTCGGTTCCCCCGGAGAAAGCGACCGCGACAGAACCCAGCCCCTTCAAAAAAGAGCGCACAGCTTCTATCTTTTTCTCGGCGCTAACCATGCGCCTTCAGTGCCACCAGCACGGTCTGACAAACATCTTTATACGCCTTGACCTTAAAGCCAAGTTTTTCCAGCAAAGCTTTTGCCTGCGGCAAACTCATCTTTGACGGGGGGTGGCTGCGGCCGTTGAGGCTATGGACTTTGCGCATAATTCGCTCGCCTCTCTTGTTCAAATCCGCGATGACCAACTTTCCTGCGGCTACCCTGGCCATCTCTTTCAGGCATTGGACCGGATTTTTCGCGTGGTGGATAAAATTAACCGAAATAATGTAATTAAAATAATTATTCTTGAAGCGTAACTTCTGGGCGTCCATGATCTTAAAGACAACGTGCTTCTTGAGCCCAAGGACCTTAAGGTTTTCCCTGGCAATAGCTTGGGCCTTTCTGTCCAGGTCGATGGAAATAAAATGAAAACCATTTTTTGCCAGGGCAACCGCCATGTGCCCCCGGCCTGTGCCGACTTCAAGGATTCTTCCTTGGACTATCCCCGCTTTGCGGACGACAAAATTTCTCGCCTTCGGAATATCGTAGCCGTACTTCCTGAATATCCTTAGCCTCTGCCGGTCTTCTCTCAAGGATTCATTCATCTTTTACACTGCGGACATCGCGCTTTGCACGTACGTGTGCACCTTTGAGCGGAATGAAGGGTCAAAAAGGCTGAATTCCACCCCTGCCTCGTAAGGGTACTGCCTGCCGGGAGTCTCGCGTTCCCATACCAGCTTCCCGAACACAAAATCAGGTTCCGGGGCGTCTTTCATGTAGATGCCGAATTTCAGGGTAGTGCCGGCCTTGATCCTCTGGTACAAATTTAGGCGCATGCCGACTTCGGAGATATCCCTCGTGACACAGTCAACGTGCGGAGGACCACTTCCCACTTGATAGTTTATCCTGAAAGCGCTCTCTACCCGGGGGAACCTGCGCCTCTCCTTACCGCCTAATGGTTTTATAATATTATATATCCACATAGTTATGGCGTAATGGGGTCTGACCCCATTTTTATTTTAATTAGATTTCAGGAAATGTCTATTGCCGCTTTCCTCTTTTCGTTGACTTTTTTCTACTGTGGAAGGGTGTGCTCGGTAGCCAGGAACATGTACATCGCCGGCACTACGAACAAGGTAAAAAACGTGCCGATCGAGATCCCGGTTAAGATCACCAGCCCTATATTATAACGGCTCGCCGCACCCGCGCCGGTCGCGATAACCAGCGGGATGACCCCCAGCGCCGTGGACAACGCGGTCATCAGTATCGGCCGCAAACGTATCGAGGAAGCCTCCTCGACAGCCTCTCGCTTTGATTTACCTTCGCGCTGCAGGTCATTGGCGAACTGCACGATCAGAATACCGTGCTTGCTGATCAGGCCGATAAGCGTCACCAGGCCGACCTGAGTATATATATTAAGACTCGCCCCGCCGAGTCCCAGGCTTATGAACATCATTGCCCCGCAGACCGACATCGGCACGCTCACCAGCACGATAAGCGGGTCGCGAAAACTCTCGAAGAGCGCAGCCAGGACGAGAAAGATCACGATCAGCGCGAAAAAGAACGTCACCAGAAGCGCGCTTGATTCCTGCACGTACTGGCGCGACTGGCCGCTGTAATCGACGCTGTAACCCGAAGGAAACATTTCTTTGGACAAAGCTTTAAGCCGGTCCAGCGCTTCTCCGAGCGTCACTCCTGCCACCGGCACCGCCGATATCGTGGCTGCGTTAAGCTGCTGGAAATGATTGAGCGATTCCGGTACCACGCTCTTTTTAAGTGAAATTATGGTAGAGGCGGGAATAACCCTGCCGTCTGAGGTCCTGATATAGTAATTTTTCAGCTGCTCAGGGTTGAGGCGCTTACGCTGCACGACCTGGGGGATCACTTTGTAAGAACGCCCGAAAAGGCTGAAATAGTTGACATATCCTCCGCCAAGCATTGAGCCCAGCGCGCTCCCTACGTCGCTCATAGTCAGCCCCAGTTGCGCCGTCTTATCCCGGTCAATCTCGACGGTAATCTGCGGTTTGTCGATCTTAAGGTCGGTATCGACATACGAGAACATCCCGGTAGCGCGCGCCTTATCCATGAATGCGAGCGACACTTCGTTCAAGCGTTCAAAGGTGTCGGTAGTAACGATCACGAACTGCACCGGAAGCCCCCTGCCCCCTCCGGGAAGCGGCGGGGGCAGGAACGCTGCCGCGCGCACGCCTGCGATATCGTTAAGCTGCTTCTGCACGAGCGGCTGCATCTGGAGCGTCGTACGCTTGCGTTCATCCCAGGGCTTTAAGACTAATCCCCCTATCCCCGTATTAAGGCCGCTGAAGCCGGAGAACTGGAATATGTGGTCTTTTTCAGGATAGCTGTCGAGGATCTTGAATGCCTCTCTTGAATACATCTTCGTCTGCTCTAAGGAAGCGTCGGGCGAAGCCTGGAAGGTCGAGATCACGATGCCCTGGTCCTCCTGGGGCGCAAGTTCGTTCTTTGAGCCGGTAAACAGAAAATAGTTGCTGCAGAGTATGATTGCCGCGAATACCGCGGTCACCGGCAGATAGTTAAGTGCCGCGCGCAGCCACTTTTCATAGCCTTTTCGTAAACGGTTGAACAGGCTGTCGACAAACTCCATAAAACCGCGCTTTGAATTCTTTTTGTAGGGCTTCAATAAACGTGCACACATCATAGGAGACAAGGTCAACGCGATGACTCCCGACACCGCTACTGCGCCGGCAAGCGTATAGGCGAACTCGGTAAAAAGCGCTCCGGTAAGCCCCCCCATGAACCCTATCGGCACATACACCGCGATCAATACTACCGACATGGCAATAACCGGACCGGCCAGTTCGCGCGCCCCCTGGATAGCCGCCTGCATGGGAGGTAAACCGTCTTCTATATGGCGGTGCGCGTTCTCTACCACCACGATCGCGTCGTCCACGACGATGCCTATCGCAAGTACCAATGCCAGCAATGTCAGAAGATTGATCGTATAGCCCAACAGAAGCATAATGAAAAAAGCGCCTATCAGGGAAAGCGGGATAGCGACCGTGGGAATGATCACGGACCTGAAAGAGCCCAGAGAAAGGAAGATCACCAGCGTCACTATCAAAAGCGCCTGCAAAAGCGTGCTGATAACTTCATGGATGGAGCTATTCACGTACTTGGTGGCGTCGTAGACGATACGGCCGTTCAGTCCTTCGGGCAGCTGCTCTTGTACGGAGGGAAATATCTTCTGCACGCCCTTTGCCACCGAAAGAAGGTTCGCCTCAGGCACTGCCTGGATGCCGATGAACACCGCGCTCTTTCCGTCAAAGGCGATCGCGGTATCGTAACTTTCGGAACCCAGCGCCACGCGCGCGATATCGCGTAAGCGGATGACCGCGCCGCCAGCCGATTTGATCACCAGGTTACGGAATTCTTCGACCGAATGCAGCCCAGTCGCGGCGGTAAGTTCTACGGTCACCATCTGCCCCCTGGTGCGCCCCACCGCGGAAATAAAGTCGTTGGCGGCAAGAGCGTTACTGACGTCGGTCGCCGTCAGGCCGTATGCCGCCATCTTATCCGGGTCAAGCCACGCGCGTAAGGCAAAGCGCTGCTGGCCGAGCACCTCCGCGGTCTGCACTCCCTCGACTGCCTGCAGTTTCGGCTGCACTACCCTGATCAGGTAATCCGTGATCATGTTCGTCGGAAGCACCTCGCTGTAAAATCCTATGTACATCGAAGCGACGGTTTCGCTGGTAGAAATGGTAATTACCGGCTGCTGAGACTCCCTGGGGAGCTGGTTGAGGACCGCGTTGACTTTGGTATTTATTTCAGACAACGCTTTGTTGGCGTCGTAATTAAGGCGCAAATTCGCCTGGATAGTGCTTACCCCCAGCGTGCTTGAGGAAACAAGATAATCTATGCCGTTAGCCTGGGCGATGGAATTTTCAAGCGGGGTGGTGATGAATCCCGATACGAGCGACGGGTCGGCGCCGTAATACACCGTCTGGACGGTCACGACCGCGCTCTGGGTTTCCGGATACTGCCTCACGGGCAATAGGCCGATGCAGCGTAAACCCACGATTAAGATCAGGAGGCTTACTACAGTGGCAAGTACGGGACGGCGGATAAATATATCGGTAAACTGCATGCGGGCCTTTCGCGCTAATCCTCCGTGGGTTCGGGGGCGGCTTCAAAGGAAGGCTGGACCTGGTTATTGACGATTACTTTGCTTGCATTCCTGAGCTTGATCTGGCCGCTGGTGACCACCGTTTCGCCCTCTTCGATCCCCTTGATGATCGCTATCTGATCGCCGCGGCTTTCTCCGACGGATACGAATTTCTGCGTGGCGACGCTATCTTTTATGGTAAATACGGTGTCGCCGTAAGAATTATACGTAACGGCGGTCTGGGGCAACGTAAGGTAACGCTCTACGTTTCCGGCATGGACCTCGACGGTCGCGTACATGCCGGGCAGCAGCTCATGCTTCGGGTTATCAAACGTCGCCTCCACCAGGATATTACGGGTGTGTAAGTCCACCTCGGGGTTGACGGCGGTGATCTTGCCGGAAAAGGAGCGGCCGGGGTACGTATCGACGGAAATAAAGACGGTCTGGCCGGTAGAGATCCTGGAGATCTGCTGCTGGGGAAGATAGAAATCCACATAGATAGGGTCGAGCGCCTGCAGCGAGACGATCTTGTCCCCGGCGTTCAAGTACTGTCCGGGGCGCACTGCAGTGATGCCGAGTTTGCCTGCGAAAGGAGCGCGTATGCTCTTCTTCTCTACTATCGCTTTCTGCTGTAACACCTGTTCGCGCTTGCTCTTTAAGTCCGCCTCATCGGCATCCAGCGCGGCCTTGCTTATCGCCCGGGCCGTAAACTGCAGTTTGTCGCGGTCATAGACGATCTGGGCAAGCTGCGCCTCTTCTTGCAAAGCGCGCAACTGCGCGAAATCCGGGTCGGCGTTAAGCTGCACGAGCAGCTGGCCTTCTTTTACTTCATCGCCGGAATTAAACTGCACTGCCCGCACAAGGCCCGGGATCTCGCTGGTCACCTCGACCCCGCGCACCGCGATCAGATTTCCCACCGCGTAAAGGCGCGGTTGCCAGTTCTGAAATCCCGCTTTCATCGTCGATACCGTCACCGCGGGCGCCTCGCGCATTGACATGGACTTTTTCATCATCGAGGACTGAAAGGCCTTATAGCCGAATATCCCCCCGAATAAAATACCGACTGCCAGCAGCATAATGATCATCCGTTTAATCATGAGAAACTTCTCCCTTCGAGCGATTCCACCATCCTCCTCCCAGCGCCTGGAACAAAGCCGCGGTATCGGCGAAACGAGCGGCCTCAGCCTGGATAAGACTGATCAGCGCTTCCTGATGGCGGCGTTCGGCGTCTAAAAGCAAAAAATAGCTTACTCCCCCAAGCTCAAACTGTTTCCTGGCGACAGTAAGGGAATCTAACGCGGCGGCATGTGCTTCTGACTGCGCTTTAAGCG
>JBFZAN010000037.1:0-3074 GCA_041309005.1 Candidatus Omnitrophota bacterium | reverse complement strand
ATACCCGGCGCTGATCGGAATTGCGCCGGTATCGCCCCCGTGGGCGAGGGCTTTTTGTTATCAGGCCGAGATCCAGGATATTAGCGGCGCGAAATACTTCCCCGCCGTAAAAGAGGCACTCTCCGCAGCCAAGAAGTCCATTTACATGGCCATGTATTTCGTCAACTTCGACTCCAATTCAAGAAAGTCAGCGATACATGAGCTGGTTGCCGAGCTCGTCAGCGCCCACAAAAGGGGCGTCAAGGTAAAAGTGATCCTTGACCAGAATATCTCTTTTGCCGAATGGCAGGACCGGGGCGGCAAATGGGAGCGGGACGCCAACAACGACTCCCTCTTTGCGTATTTGAAGCAGCAGGGGGTAGAGGTCTATTTTGACAACCTTTTCGTAGTTACGCACTCCAAGGCCATCGTCATTGACGGGGAAACCGTCATCCTCGGCAGCGCCAACTGGACAGAGTCATCCTTAAACAGGAACTGGGAAGCTTCCTGCCTCATAAGATCAAAGGAATTCGCCGCCCAGATTTTAAAAGACTTCTTAGCGATCACCCTGGATTATGAGGCAAGCATCCTTGATGAGCAAAGAAGCCCCGCGATCAGGCTAAGCGATGCCTTCCTGAAGAATGCGTCTTTTGCCCCGCGTATGGTCACGGCACGGGATGAAACCGCCTTTGACCTCTATCTTTTCTTATTAAGAAACTTTGACGGCAACCCCCAGGCCAGAGTTGACATTGATTATAAGGCTGCCGGCGCTGCCCTGGGGTTGGATGAAAAATTTAGCTATGTCTCATCCAGGGATATACTGCGTGAGGCTTTGACGCGCCTTGATAACAGGTACAAGCTCATCACCCGCGTAAAAAGGTCTCCCAAGAGCCCCTATTGCGTATTGTTAAATTACTCCGACAAAAAGCCCTATACCACCCCGCAGGAAAAATACTGCGCCATCCCCGATGAATACTGGAGCTATGGCTGGAGCAAGCGGCTGTCATTCCCTGAAAAATACTTATTTATGGTCAATCTCTGCAAGGCAGGCGCTTCCCGCGGCCGGGTATGGACAGGTTACCGCAAAGGGCTGATGGAAGAGTTTAATCTTAGCAGGGATACGGTTATCCGCGGCATGAAGGGGTTAAGGAAGTTTAACATCATTGAAATAGAATACCCGCCCTATCCTGAAGCAGGAGGTTATGAAGCGCGGGCGCCTATGCGCTTTCGGCTCTTGGGGCTCTATTCGCTTGAGACGGTAGAAAAGGAGAAAGCGCGCCTCGCCGAATATTACGGCCAAGGCCGCCTCGCCCAGGCCCAACAATACGCGGCAGTAGTCTTTAAGGACAACGATATTCAGGTCATCGAAGACATCATCAAGAAAATCGACGAATACGGCCCTGAACAGGTCACTACCGCTTTTGCCAAAGTCTCCCGCCGCGCCCCCGACAACCCCAAGCGCAGCTACAAATACGTAGTAGGCATCCTCAAAGGTGACGCTTCACCCCAATAATGGGGTCAGACCCCATTATCCAGGCCACATTTCCCTCCCAGATAACTTTCCCATTGACAAATATAATATTTATTGTATACTTTAATACAGATAATTGTATAAAATAATACAATAAATTGTATGGAATATCGTATAAATAAGCAAGGTTTATTGGATAAGATTAGCGTCTGGGATGGTTTCCTCAAGAGGAAGGTGCATTTGATCGCCTGCGGAGGAACCGCAATGACCCTCCTGGGCGTTAAGGCTTCGACCAAAGATATAGACTTGCTTGTTCCTAATGAAGAGGAGCACAGCTATCTGGTTGGCATCTTGCAGCAGCTTGGATATAAATCGGCAAGCGGGTGGGGGCTGGTTAAGGGATGATGGTTTTATCTTTGACCTATTTAGGGGCAATGCTATCCACACAACGCAGCTGTTGGAATCGCCTCTTATGGCAGGAAATAATACCATGGTGAAGGAGTTTAGCCATATCTACTTAGGGGTGCTCAATCCTTATGACATAATAATCAGTAAATTATTCCGCTCTACCGCCATAGATATTGATGATTGTGTGGCCTTGCTGAAGAGTAAGAGAAACGAGATCGATATGGCCAAACTGGAAAAACGCTTCAAGGAAACTGCTTCCTATGACGTAGCGGAACAGTCTGTTTTTCAAAACTGGGAGCATTTCTTGAAATTGGTTGCAAAGGAATCGCCA
The DNA here is from genome assembly GCA_041309005.1 of Candidatus Omnitrophota bacterium. Lineage (GTDB taxonomy): Bacteria > Omnitrophota > Gorgyraeia > Gygaellales > Profunditerraquicolaceae > PPR-0468. The sequence continues at coordinate 885 of JBFZAN010000037.1, read as the reverse complement.
TAACATGGAAAAAGACAATCTCTTAAAAAGACTGGCGGTATTGGGATTTCCTCTCTTGGAAGTTGATAGAGAAGAAGAGGCTAATATAACGCTTGCCGATTTGGTCATGTCGCATGACTTAAGGCTCTGGGAGGGGTTTCCGGTAGTTTTGGCACACAGCGCCGAGAAAGGCCTGTTCGATTATGACAAAACCCTGCATTTCCTTAAGTCGCCGGCTGATACGGTGAATTTCGGTTTATTGATAATGTTATCGCTTGCGTTGTATAAGACGCTTGACCTGGAATTCTCCTGGGCAGGCTCCCTGAGCGCGTCCTTCAAGGATAAACTCATGAGGGAGAAGTACGAAAATTACCTGGCGGCTTTTAAGAATGGCCGGGATCTCGCTGTCCTGAACGATTCATTATCCAGTCAAAGGGTAAAAACAACCTTCAATAACTATTTCAGGCATGCCCAGGCTAATTTCAATGATCTTCTCTCGGAAAAAGAAGTCTTCGGCCTTGAATATTCCCTCTCCCGGGTTTTCTCCCCGAAGCAGAAGGAACTGTTCTTGAAGAAACTGCGCAACGAGAAGCTGACCAAAACCGAAAAAGAATATTTTTCGCGCGTGGTAAAGAAGCGGGTGTTGGCCCTCGCCAACCCGGAGTTACACCGTCTCGCGCAAAAACTGCTGCAGAGCTCCTGATAGGGGACGTTTCTCCCTAGGGGGACGGTTCTCCCCCCAGGGGACGTTTCCCCCGGTAGAAAAAAGTCAATAAAAAGGTGAATCCGCCCATTTACGCCCCTGCCCAATCGTGATACTCTAATAATTAAAGAAAGGCGCTCATGAGTACGCACCATACAGAAGAAGAGGCCAGCAAGCCCGATGAGTCATGTACCGAAGCGATG
>JBFZAN010000036.1:0-42277 GCA_041309005.1 Candidatus Omnitrophota bacterium | reverse complement strand
ACCAAACCCGCGTTCAGGCAGGCCCGTTAGATGCTGATTATCTAGCCGGACAGGAATAAATAGTGTTCGCAGTAAACTATTTCTGTTCTTTTGGCGTTAAAGGCTTCTTGTGTAAAAGCTGGTCGTCAGGATTTACCGTACGGAAAAGCGGCATATTCGCTTCGGTCGCGACATAGATCACGTTAGGATTCTCATTCAAGGTATTTATCCACAAATAATGCAAATACTGCGAGGTAAGGCTCTGGGCGATTATCTCCTGGGCGTCGCGGATACCGCCGGCCTCGATGCGTTTTCTTTCGGCTTCCTGGGTTTCCCGCTGCAGGATGAATTTCATGCGTTCCGCGTCCTGCTCAGCCTTGAGTTTCTGCTCGATCGCCGAGCTTACCGTCGTAGGTAAAGTGATCGCCCTCAACAATACCCTTTCTATAATCACCCCTCTGTCGCCGATAAGGCTCCTCAGGGAGTCATAAATTGCCTGGGCGAGCATTTCCCGCTCCGAAGTGTATAAAGCCTTTGCTTCATGGGACACGGTCACCCCTCTTGCCGCAGCGCGGTATTGCGGAACGAGTATCACGTTCTGATAACGCGTGCCTACGGTTTTATATATATCTACTGCTTTTGAGGCGTCAAGCTTGTATAATACCGAGACGTCCAGGGCAACATTTAAGCCTTCCTTGGAAGGGACGCTCATCGTCTCCTTGTCTTCCCTGGTCCTGACGGAAAGGTTGATGACCTTTGCCAAAGGATTCACAAGATTAATACCGCTATTCAGGTAATGCGGGGAAACTTTTCCAAAGAAATCAACCACCCCTACGTATCCGGCAGGTACGACCCTGATCGAACCAAAAACAATCCCTATCAATAGGCCAATGACCGTAGTGATGATAATGGGTTTTACTGAGCCGGTCCTGGTGGTCTGCGTAAATACCACCCCGATAATGAATCCCAGCACCAGAATGATCAACAATGCCATACCAGCCTCCCTCGTTAATAGTGGAAACGCTTACTGCTCTTACAGGCTTCTTTCATGATCTTGCCGATCCCCGAAGCCAGTAACGCTAAAAATGTGGCGGAAAGCAGTTTCCCAGGCTCTATCCGCCTTTGTTTCATCATGTAGGCTAACCCGGCCAAGAATCCCAGTATCCCGCACAATAGAATCGTAAACATGGAGCGTAATTCCTATAGGCCCGTTTTCTTGAAGATCTTATGTACATTGCGCAGGTAATAATCCAGATTGAACACCTTATCGAGTTCCCGCGCGCTGAGGTATTTTGCGACTTCTTTATCGCAGAGGAGGTTTTCCTTGAAATCTATCCGGGAGTGCCAGGTGCGCATCGCAGCCCGCTGTACCAGATCATAGGCCTTGGGACGGTTAAGCCCCTTATCCATAAGTTCCAAAAGCACCCGCTGGGAAAAGATCAGGCCTTTTGTTTTAATAAGATTCGCCAGCATGTTCTCCGGATATACTAAAAGGCCTTCGACCACCCAGGTAAATTTCTGAAGCATGTAATCCAGCGCGAGGGTAGAATCGGGCATGACCACCCTCTCTACCGAAGAGTGGCTTATATCCCGCTCATGCCACAACGCGATATTCTCCAGGGACGCGAGCGCGTTGGCGCGCAACAGCCGGCTTAGGCCGCAGATGCGTTCGCAGACTACGGGGTTCCTCTTATGAGGCATCGCGGAAGAGCCCTTCTGCCCTTTTGCAAAAGGCTCTTCAACCTCCAGGACTTCGGTCCGCTGCAGATGCCTTATCTCGGTGGCAAACTTTTCCAGCGAAGAGCCGATGACCGCCAGGGTCGATAAAAAGTAGCCGTGTATATCCCGTGATATGACCTGGGTGGAAACGCGGGCCGGCTTAAGGCCGAGCTTCGCGCACACGAAGTTTTCTACTTCCGGGCCTATATTGGAATACGTTCCCACCGCGCCTGAGATCTTGCCTGCGGAAACTTCTTCTTTCGCGCGCTCCAGCCGCGCTAAATTCCTTCTCGTCTCATCGAACATGAGCGCTAATTTAACGCCGAAGGTGGTTGGTTCCGCGTGGATGCCGTGGGTCCTGCCGACACAGGCAGTTTCCTTGTATTTTTTTGCTTTAACAGAAAGCGCTGAAAGCAGGGCCTTTAAATCATCTATCAGGATATCCGAGGCCTGGCTTAATTGAACCCCCAGCGCGGTATCCAGGAGGTCAGAGGACGTCAATCCCATGTGGAGATATTTGGCGTCCGCCCCAATATATTGTGCCACATTTGCCACGAAGGCTACTACATCGTGCTGCGTTCTCTCTTCGATCCTGCGGATGGCTTTCAAGCTGAATTTCGCGTTTCTAGCTATTCTTCTGGCCGCGGCAAGCGGGATGAGCTTTGACTTTGCCTGCGCCAGGGCGACCAAAGTCTCGATCTGAAGCATTATCTTATACTTATTCTCTTCCTGCCAGATGGCCGACATGCCGGGAAGACTGTATCGTGGGATCATTCTTTCTCCTTATTTGACAGTATTATTATAACAAAAATAAAATTAACTGCAATAAAATAGAAACAAAACTCACCCCGCGTCCTGCCGGCATAAAAATATATTGACAAAACCATAAAAAGTGCTATATTCAAGAATGAGTTGAACTTGCAAGGAGAATAAAGAAGTTGAGCAGTGCAGCAACCGTAAAGTATGCAGTCAGTTAAAAGCTTTACGGTTTTTTTGTTTCCGGAGGGAGGTGAACGGTAACACATGGCAAAAGGAAAAGTAAAGTGGTTCAACAATCAAAAGGGGTATGGCTTTATTACTCGCGATGACGGCAAAGATATCTTTGTGCACCACACCGCAATCAAGGGAGAAGGCTATAAGACCCTGGAAGAAGGGCAAGAAGTGGAATTTGACGTCACGCAGGGGCCAAAAGGAGAACAGGCAACTAACGTTATGAAACTATAGCGGCTTTTTGCTTTTTACTAAAACTCCGGGTTAGAAAAAACGCCCATCAGACTCTCTTCTTTTTTTTGCCTTGTTGCATTGGTCTTTTTGAATCCAGGTAATGATATTCTGTATCGCGTCCTTATCTATATCGGTGAATACTATTCCCATCTTAAGCACGTTTTCATCAATGACCTTTTTCTCCTGAAAACCCTTGACTCTGGCTTCTCCGGTTACGGGTTTCACCCACTGCCGCAGGAGAAGCTCAAACTCTACGAGGGTCCCCGCCTCTATCTTCTCCTTCGCGTATATTCCCATACCCAGAAAACTTATATCGACCAGGTCTGCGCTGATAACACGGGAAGTGCCGTCTTTGGGGCGTAACAGCAGGCGGCCCTGGGCGCGATAGCGGATAAAATTCCTCTGGTCCTGGATACTCATATAAAGGAATTATAACACTAAAAGCAGGATGTGGAAATTAAAAACTCCGCCTCATAAAAAGAAAACCCCAGCTCGTAAATGTACTTAAAATAAGAACTCCGCCTCATATACGCGTCAAAATTCTGTTCCATAATTTTGACGCACTCGGCGGAGTAATTTTTACGTACAACCTCAAATGCGGGTAAAAATTTATGCCGAGGGAGGGAATCGGACCCCCCACGCCGGCCTTTTCAGGGCCGCGCTCTACCACTGAGCTACCTCGGCTATCGCTTGCAATATCGCGCTCACGAACCAGTAAAACGTGGTTATTATACTATGGACTTTGCGCTAAGGCAACGTAAAAGTTTACGGCGCCTGCCGCTTGGACTGCTCTATGATCTTGACAAACAGATCCTGCGCAAGGCTGATATTAGGCAGGTGAAACCTGTTTCGCGCGGACACCTTAATTGTCGTCGTGGCCTGGGTCAACCTGAATAGCCTGATCCACACCTTGTTTGAATCGGCGCGCAACTCAATAACACCCTGTTCGCTGCTGTCCTGTTTTATAGTGCCCCGTATCCTGCTGACCGCTATCGCCGCCTGCCAGATACTGTCGTAGGGAGTATCCGTATCCCCCTGTACCGTATCTTTTGAGGCGGCATACCCTCCCACCGCCCCCAGCGTAGCGCCCACCACCAAAGGAACACATCCGGAATTAGCCAACAGTAAGAGACAGCAGCATGCCAGATAAAGGATCTTTTTCACTTCAACTCCTTTTTTGAGAAAATAGTTATAAAACAAGAGGTAACGAGCAACAGGATCATGGCCCATGAGACAATTAAAAAGATAAAGCCCCCGGTATTCATCGTATATCCTCCGCCAGCTTCCTCTTGCGGGCCCAGGCGATCTTCACCAGGACCGCCAGCAGCAAAAGTATCGCGGCCAACCCTATTCTCGTCGAGAGAACAAACGGCTTATCAGCCAAAGCCACCTTTTCCATCAGGATGATAGGGATCCATTGCTGCCAAAACCACATGATGAGGATAATGAACAGAAAGAGCGGAGTAATATACTTAATGATGAATTTATATGCCACGGGGATGCGCATGTCAGCCCCGCGGTGGATCTCATCCCAGGCCTTTTCCATCCCGAAGACCCAGGCAAACAGTATTGTCTCTATAGTGGCGAACAATACCAAAAAGAACGTGCCTCCCCAGAAATCAAGCTCATCGACGACACCCCTGCCGAGGAAAAAAATCGCCGGCTGACAGAGGATAAACGAAACGGTGGCAAATATCGAAACCGCCTTCTTCCTGTTTATATCGAATTCGTCCTCCAGGAAAGCCACTGCCGGCTGGGCGAGCGAAACCGAAGAAGTGATGCCGGCCAGAAACAGCAGGAAAAACCACAGGAAGCTGAACACGCACGCCAGGGGCAGTTTATTCAGGATCAAGGGCATGGTGACGAACCCGAGGTTAAACACCCCTGAATCCGCGATAGACTGGATATCTACCGGCCCGAAAAACACGAACGCCGCGGGGATGATTATGCTTGCGCCAAGGATGACTTCCGCAAGCTCATTGGTACTGGCAGCGGTCAGGCCGGAAAGCACTACGTCGTCGCCTCTGGATAAGTAGCTGGCGTAGGTCAGTATCACGCCTATGCCGACGCTCAAGGTAAAGAATACCTGGCCCGCTGCTTCAAGCCAGACTTTTGCCGACTTCAAAGCGGAAAAATCAGGGTTCCACAGGAAACCGAAACCGTTAAACACGTTCCACGTTGGCTTTGCGATGTCAGGCGCGCCCAAGGTAACGACTCTTATCAAAAGCACAAAGCCGAAAATAAATAAAAGCGGCATAGCCCACTTGCAAAGTTTTTCTATCCCGCCCTTAATACCGTAATATATGACCCAGCCATTGAGCAAAAAGGTGACCAGGAAAAAGGTATAGGCGTAGCCGATACCGTTAAAAAACTGGTTCCTTTCCAGCCCCTGGAACCCGCTTAAGAAACTGCGCATAGTGGCCTGGTCTGCCAAATGGCTGTATTTGCCCGTTAACGCGAAAAAGCTGTACGCGAGCGTCCAGGATTCGATATAGATATAGTAAACGAATATGACCAGGGGGCCGAATATTCCGATAACCCCGAAATATTTGATAAAGCGGTTTTTCCGCCAGATACTGTGGAATATCCCCGGCGCGGTGCCGTGCTCAAAGCCGCCGCCGTAACGGCCCAGCGTCCACTCGATCCACATCAACGGTATGCCCAGCAAAAGCAGCGATACGAAATAAGGGATCATGAAAGCCCCTCCCCCGTTGGAAGCTGCTTTCGCCGGAAACCGCAGGAAATTCCCTAAGCCTACCGCGGAGCCCGCGACGGCCATGATAATGCCCAGCCGCGATCCCCAGGTCTCTCTTTTTTTAGTCCGACGCATACACCCGGCCCGTTAAGTAAACGTGGCGATTTGAATTTTATTATATCTATTTTTGCGAAAGTTTTCAAGCGAATTAACTTACATGGCCGAAAGCGCTTCCTGCATTATCGGCAGGACTCCCGTAAGCTCGTCCTTTGACATCCTGCCGAGCTTCGCAAACGAGTAATTGCCTTCTTTATCCTTGATCTCTCTGGAAATCTGCAGTTTTTTGAGGCCCTTATTGTAAGAATAGACGCTTACCACGATCTTGCCTGTTTCGTTTTCCCAGTATTTCGAAAATAGCTGTTCATCCAGCGTGCTGTCGTAGGCCATAGCTCCTCCTCATTAGGTGAAACGATTACGCCGGTATCCTTTGCACCGGCGGTAAGTATCCTCCCCGCGCTATCCGGCTGCGGCAGGACCGCTACCGGGATTCTCCCGATACCTTATTTAACGCTTTATCGACTTTTGCCTGCTTTTCCAATTCTTCAAACACCTTTTTGGAGATCAGGTCTCTGGCGTAGTCGCTGGGCGAAGCGATTTCCAGCTGCGTGCTGTCCTTGCCCTTCTCGGTAAAGAACAACCCTACCGGTGTCGTATCAAGCTCTGAAACATAGATGGCGATGAGATGCTTTTTGAGGCCTTTTGCGTACACATACGAGCCGGCGTTCTTAAGGATATCAAGCGACCTGGTATAACAGGAAAAATAATCATAGTTGATGGTTTTTACGGCCGCCCTCCCCCGGGCATCTTCCAAAGGCGCGATCGAGACGCCCTCTATCCTTTTTATTTTCTCGGACACAAACGCGCATCCGCTCAGGAACACAAGGCCGCATACCAGCATTACCCACGAATGCTTTATTGTTTTCATTGTACCTCCCGTTCTACGGCCCTTCTATGCGGCCGCAAGGGTTACTCATTGATCACCCGCCAGATAGCTTCCAGGTTCCTTTTTGTTTCCTCTTCCCCTCTTTTTGCGAATTCTTGCGCCTTGCTGAATTCCAGCCAGTGCAAACCGGAAGTATCCGGGTGCAATACGATATCCGCGAACTGCGATTCATTCTTCACGACTTCAGACTGCAGCACCTCTACGCTGCTGAATATGATATCGAGGATATTGGTCTTGAATTTATCCCTGAAATATTCTTTCAGGCTAAAAAGGCGTTTCTTTACGGAAACCCCCTGCGCGGGCGCGGACTGCTTCATCTTTTCGAATTGCCTGACGATATCTTCCTTGGAAGGCGTCACGTTGACCGCTATGATCTTCTTGACGCCCATCTCAAAAAGCGGCTCGGTAGGCAAAGGGCTGATGATGCCGCCGTCAAACAGCATTTCCTCTTTGAGCTTGAAGGGCGCGAACACCCCGGGCATGCTGCAGCTTGCCATGATCGCGTCCGCCAGCAGCCCTTTATCGAAGACCATCAATTCTTTTTTCTTCACGTCGCTGGCGATGATCTTCAAGGGGACTTTTACGTCATGGAACGTCTTAGTGCCCAGATATTTTTTGATGAAACGGTAAAGCTTATTGCCTTTGATAAACCCTAAAAAGGGGAACGTAAAATCCAGAAGCTCCCACACATGCTTCGGCTCTTTAAGCTCGCGGGTGATCGCGAGGATCTCATCGCTTGACCTGCCGGTCGCCCAGAGGCTGGCGATAATGGCCCCCATGCTCGAGCCGGCGATAATGTCAATCGGGATCTTTTCCTCTTCGATGACCTTCAACACGCCGATATGGCAAAACCCATAGGCAACGCCCACCCCTAACGCCAACCCCACCTGACAGTCGCCCTCCCGCCGGGCGATCCTCCTTATGGTCCTGCTGTATTCACCCTGAGGCATATCCAGGATAAGCCTTTCGGAAATCTTCTCCTCTATTCTGGGTAGCGCCGCGAATATATTATGGCCCAGGAGCCGCAATTCCTGCTCCGCGGAGATAACGGGCTTTTTTGCGTCGTTCATGACGATCTTGATTTTTTCCTCCTGGAAATGAAAATCCTTTTTGAGGCGCGCGATGAGCCGCCCGTTCCTGTTTAAGCCCAGTGGCCTGTGCGCTATCAGAACATGGACGGAATCAGACTGGTTCAATATATTAAACACCAGCCTTTCTGCGCGTGAAGGAAGGTCAAGGATTATATAATGATAATCGTTGGTGAACAGGCTTAAGATATTCACTAAATGCTTCAGGTACGATTCTTCTCCCAATGCCAGCCGCAGGCATACCAGCTCTACGCCAGAGTCATCCTTCACTATGCACTTCGCCAGCTCCGCGGTATCGAATTCGGGGCTTGAAAGGTCAAACACCTTGGCGGCGTTCTTGACCCCGAGCATCTTCGGTATGCTGTGCGCCTTGCCTTCTGCGGTCACTTCGAGCACGATCACCGACTTATGCGTTTCTTTATGGAGACTTAAGCCCAGGTTCAGCGCGTAGACACTTTTTCCCGTGCCGGGATAGAAGCTGAATACCGAGATAATGGTGCTTTCGAAAATAGTCTTCTGGTGCAGGTTTTTGCGTTTCAGCCTTCGGGAAAGCGACTTGCTCAAGTCGATGGCGATAGCCGGGACCCGCTTCAAGATAAAACCAAAGTCTTCGTCCTTGATAGCCAGGATCAGGCAATCGTTCATTGCCTTGGCGGTCACGGAATGGGTGTCGCCGGTAAGTAAAGAGATGATGCCGAAATATTTGCCGCGGTGAAGGTATTCCAGTATCGTGTCGCTTCCGGACTGACCCTGCGTGTAAATGACTACCCTTCCTACGATGATATAATAAAAAGCGCTCGGGGCAGAGCCCTCTGTATAGATGATATCCCCTTTTTTATATTCTACAAACTCGCTTTTCTGCTCAATCAGCCTCCATTCTTCGGCGGAAAGGTCAGCGAACAGGGGTATTTCTTTCAGGATCGCTTTTTTTTGCAAAAGCTCCATACTCAAATCGAATTGGCCTTACATACCAGCGCAAACTTCTTTGCGCTTTCCCGTATGGTCCGGGCGTAGGTAGTATAGTCGATGTCTATAAGCCCGAAGCGCGGTCCGAAGCCTTTGTCCCATTCGTAATTATCCATCAGGGACCAGTACATATACCCCAGCACTTTTACCCCCTGCGCAATGGCACTGCTAAGGCTTACCAGATGCGAACGTATGAAATCCCACCTCTGGTTATCGTCTTGAGTGCATATGCCGTTTTCAAGGATAAACAGGGGCAGGCGGTATTTGCGAAGGCCCATCAGCACCTTGTACAGGCCTTCGGGATAAATGTCCCAGCCCAGGCAATTCTTGGAGTGCTGGTTGTGTCTGCCGTCACAACCATCGAGCAGTAAATTCTTCAGCCCCAGGCCCCGTACATGGACGAGATTACGGGTGTAATAGTTGACCCCTATAAAATCGAGCGATTTATATTTAAGCGCTTTCTCGATGAATGCTGCATTAAATGCTTTGTCTCTCAGGAAAGAGGCGACCTTGTTGGGAAAGCTGGCCACGCAGGGGAAAAAATACTGGATATTCTGGGCGACGCTCACCAAAGGAAGCGGCAGCTCCTTTTTTCTATACGTCTCGTGGATAAGCCTGTAGCAGGCGACGTGCGCGCGCAATAAGTTCTTTGCCGCTTCCCGGGCTTTCAGAAGGGACTTTTCCTGCGGCGGCCAAGTGCCGAGGATATACGCGTAATACACGTACACCATCGGCTCATTGATGGTTACCCAGTATCGCACCCTGTCAGCCAACGCGTCAATGATCTTTGCGGCATAGCGCAGGAAATAATCACATGATTTTCTTTCTGACCAGCCGCCCAACGAAGCAAACCAGGCAGGGTTGGTAAAATGATGCAAGGTAACAACGGGCTCGATCGCAAGCTCCCTTAAAGAACGAATTACCTCTCCATAATGCGCCATCTCTCGAGACGAAAAGGCGCCTTCTTCGGGCTCGATACGGCTCCATTCGATAGATAAACGGTGACAATTATGATGGAGGAGCTTTGCCAGGGCGAAGTCTTCTTTGAAACGTTCGTAGTGCCGGCAGGCTTGCGCTGATACCTCTTTTAGGCCGGCGGTCTTCTCCCACGCCCACCAGTCGCTATACACATTATTACCTTCTACTTGATGGGCGGAAGTAGCCGCCCCCCAGAGAAAGCCTTCGGGAAAAGTGTTCATAATGAAAGTATTATACCATACTTTTGGTTAAAATAAAAAACCCAGCGCTTCAATAAAGAGGCGCTGGGTTTTTTTATCGTCACCGACAGTTATCTTCTTTTCTTAGGCTTGACGCTTGCGGCTGCAGGAGGATTTAAATAGGCGCTTAACACGCTCCAGGTCTTAGGCCCTACTTTCCCGTCAACCTGAAGACCGTTCTTTTTCTGGAATTCTTCGACAGCGGCCTTGGTCCTGGGCCCGATTTTCCCGTCTACCGTACCTGTATAGAAACCCGCATTTTTCAGCGCGGTCTGTACTTCCTGGTTCGAAGGTTTAAAAGGACCCGAAGGAGGCAGATTTTCCAATTTTGCCTCTGACGCCGCGCCGGCAGGGGCGGATACCGCGGTTACGCTTTCAATCTTGGCCTCGGGGACTGTTTTATTTTCAGCGCTGGCGAGCCTGCTTAAATCCTCGGGAGACATCGGCTGCTGCATCTCTTCAAGCGACTGCTGCTTTTTGGAACAGCCTGCCGTATACACGATCAAACCCGCACCCAACAAAATCAATACAGCTTTTTTCATATCTTTTCCCAACCTCCTTTCTTTTTTATTGTAGTACTTCCCGACTAAAAATCAAGGTAAAAACTATTTTACCCGTTCTTTGAAAGCCTTTCCCTGACTATATCGCTTGCCTGCCTGCTATCAAACGAAGCTCCGGCTTTCGCGGATACTTCCTTCATGACCCTGCCCATGTCCTTCATGCCGGCCGCTCCCAAACCCGAGATAGCCTCATCGATTATCTTCGCGAGCTCTTCAGGCGGGATCTGTTCCGGCAGGTACGACTTAAGGATCTCCAGCTCCGCTTTCTCCTTATCCGCCAGGTCAAGGCGGCTGCCTTTCGTGAACTGTTCGATAGAATCCTGGCGCTGTTTTATCTGCTTTTTTATCACGGATACCGCTTCAGCGTCATCAAGCGCCTTCTTCTTTTTTTCAATCACGGTGTTCATCATCTGCGCCCTCAGGAAACTCAACACGGAGCTCTTCAGGGAATCCTTGCGCTTCATCGCGTCCTTGTAATCGTTCAGGATCTTTTCTTCAAGCATACATCCCCCTTGCTAAAACAAAACCACTTTCTTAAAAGCGCGCAGCCTTTCCTCCAGGTCGATCAAACGGAGGCCGGAAGTCCTGTCCGCGCCGAAATCTTCCACGTTAAAGGAAGCCGCGATAGTCCCATAGGCGATCGCCTGCTTTATGCGCGCCCCGCTGACCGTGCGCGCCTCTGAGAGATACCCCATGAAGCCGCCGGCAAAAGTATCCCCCGCGCCCGTCGGATCAACGACCTTATCGGTAGGGTACGCGGGCAGGGAAAAAATGAACTTTTCGCTGTAAAACAAAACTCCGTGCTCGCCTTTTTTTATCAGGACCATCCGGGGGCCTAAGCCGCTAAGGCGCCTGGCGGCTTTCAATAAGTTGTGCTCTCCTGAAAGTTCCCTGGCCTCCTGATCGTTTGCAACATAGATATGCACTTTTTTTAACAGCCGCAGCAGGGACTTGCGTTTATTATGTATCCAGTAGTTCATACTGTCCAGGCCGATGAGGCGCGGTGAGCGCATGCGCTCCAATAAATGCATCTGTATATCTGGGTCGACATTGGCAAGAAAAATATTACTGATGGCTCTTTGCTGCGCGGAAATTTCCGGCAGGAACTCTAACAGCACGCCCAGTTCTGTTTCCAGGGTAACGGCGGTATTCAAATCGCCCCGGTACTCGCCCCTCCATTTGAACGTTTTCCCTTTGCCTTGGATAAGGGAAGAGAGTACCACGCCTTTAGCCTCAAGGAAATCGATGTATCGCGCAGGGAAATCCTTTCCGATAATCGCCACCAGATTAACATCGGTAAAAAGCCTGGCAGACATGGCAAAGTGCACCGCGGAACCGCCCAGCATATGTTTCCTGCGGCCGAAAGGGGTCTTTACCGTATCTAACGCTACCGTCCCAAGCACAACTATGCTCATCGTAAAAACACCCCTATCAGAACGGCGGCAACCAGGCAATAATAACCGAAGTAATGCAGCTTAGCCCGCCTGAGCACCGCCCTCAAGAGCCAAAGCGAAAGAATACCTGTCACCAGGCTGCAGGCAAAACCCGCGCACAGCCCCTTTGTTTCCATGCCCGCGAAAGAACCTATGTCTCCTGCCTTCAGAACGGCCGCGCCCAGTATCGCGGGGATCGCGGCAATAAAAGAGAAACGAAAGCTTGTTTCCCTGTCCAGCCCCCGGAACAAAAGCGTCGAGACAGTGACGCCGGAACGCGAAAGGCCGGGGATGATCGCTATTCCCTGCACAAGGCCAAAGAGCAACGCGTCTTTCAGGTTCACGCTGTTTCTTTTGCCATCCATGTATTTCTTCACACATATAAGCAGTCCGCCGGTAACCAGTAACCCAAAAACGACCGATGAAGGAGCGTAAAACAACTTTTCGAAAAAATCTTTTCCCGTTATTCCGATTGCTCCCGTTACAAAGGTAGCCGCTAAAATGAGCGCTATGAGCTTAGGGTTACGGCAAACCGCAACGATGTCTTTAAAGAAAAAGATGAACAATGCCGCCACGGTCCCTAAGTGCAGCACGATATCCAGCGCCACTACGTCCTGGCTGACCCCCAGGAGCCTCTGTATAATGACCAGATGGCCGGAACTGCTCACCGGGAGGAATTCCGTAAGTCCCTGGACTATGCCCAACACTATAAACGCCCGCATGCTTCTGTGCTCTTTTTAAAAACCGGTTAAAAGGCTTCCTCGATCGCCAGGTCTATTAAAACCGGATCCCAGTTATGCCGGATAAGCTCGGCTTTGACCCCCGAGGAAGAGGCCCCCTCTGATTTCTTGGCCCGCACAAAGGTTTTCAGTATATCCAGGTTATACCGCTGGACGCGGTCGAGCTCTAAAACCATCTCCCGCTCAACGTCGCGCTTATTAAGGAAGTAGCTTACCACGCCAAATAAAAAAGGCAAGATTAAAATTACATAGGAGCTCAACCGCAGGGAGACGCTGCTATGGCCAAGGACATATGCCGATACCCCCCAGAATACGTCAAACAGATAATGCGCTACCAATAAAGGGATAAGGCCGTAGCGCACGAATACAACCCCGTATACAACGCCCATAATACTGACTTCGATCGAGCGGAACCACACGGGAAATACCGCGTACGCGGAATGCCCCAACCCCCATATGACCGACATCAGCACTACTGCCGCAGCCGTACTCTTCAGGTATTTCTTCAAAAAACTTATCCCGAAAAGCCTGAATACCACTTCTTCGTTCAGGCTCGCCGAAGCCCCGAGAATAAAAGCCCCCAGAAAAGGAAGATACGATGAAGACAACTGCGTCAGCTTTATCCATTCTTTCCAGACTCCCAGATACTCCTGTCCGAAATAAAAAAGGGTGGCCTGCAAGCCGAGAAAAACGACGAATAACAAATACCCCATCAGTATCGCCTGCGCCATGCCCCTGGTATAAAAGCTCGACCTGATGAAGTGAAGAAATGAACTGTAGGGCTTTGCAGGAAACGACTCGGAACGCAGGGATTCTCCCGCGATGCCGGGAAGCACGAACGAAACGCTGATAAGCAACAAATTGATCACTACTCTGATAAAGTAGATCCCCAGGTAAGAAAATAAGCCGGTTGAGGTAGGATAGCGCGCGACCACTGCCTGCAGCTCATTGAGCGAATCGGCAAAATTGATTATCAAGAAAAAGAAAAATAACGCGATATACCACTTTTTGCAGACCCTCGCCACCACGTTATGCCTGCCCCTGATCAGGATCATGATCGCCCAGATCAAAAGCATGACAAATAAAAGGAAAGAAAAGCTTGAAAGGTATTCTCCGAATACAAGCTGGTTTTGTATGTAACGCTTGAACTGGTCGGGGATATTCAATTTGTATTTATAGAACCCCCCTACCGTGTTCCCGGACAACGTCACCCCGATCAAAAGCTTCGCTCCGCCCTCTCCCTGTTTCCAAGGAACATAGACGCCTTTTTTCTCCCAGGAAAACGCATAGTCCACGCGTTTGTCGAACCGCCTGGCTGCCTCTTCATGGAAATCATACTCCTGCATATTCAAGCCGTAAGTCTGCCGCAGAAAACGTTCGGCCTCCTGCCTTGCTAATTCCTTCTCGATCGGCTGACGGTACGCGGTATCTTCAATGGCATGTTCAAAGCTGAGGACCTCCCCTGTCCTGGGGCTCACCCCCACCTTGTATTCTTCTTTTTCTAATTCTTTAAAAAACCTGACTTTCCATGAAAAGAGTTCAAAATTATGGCGGGCTATGAACGCCTCCGAAGCCCTTGAACCGAGGGTTTTCTGCAGGTACCTGTCTGACCAGTCGTCGGAAGAAAATACCACCGTCTTCAGGTATTTCGCCTGGTCTACGCCTTGCGCCTTGAGATAGGATTCGGCCTTCTGCAAAGCCTGGCGCTTGTCTACGGAAAGATCGATGAATCTAAACTGGCCGTAGCCGAACTGCAGCCAGAGTAACGCCCCCAGGCAAGCTGCGGATATGAAAAATACCCATTCTTTGACTGAAAGTTTCATAATGATCAGGGATGCTTTTTTAAGAAGTTCTCAAGGTCGGCAGGTAAGGTCGACTCTATCTTGATCGCTGCGCTGGTCACAGGATGAACGAATGCAAGCGACCTGGCATGAAGGCAAAGCCTTTTTGCCTTCAGGGCGTAGTCTTTTCTGAAAGCGAATTTTGTCTCCCCCGCCAGGGGATGGCCTATGCTTTTAAAATGTATCCTTATCTGGTTCGTACGGCCGGTTACGGGCTCAACCTCAAGGACGCTAAAGCCTGGCCTTTCCTCAAGTACTTTATAGTCGGTGCGCGCGGGCCTGCCTTCTATAGGCGCCGTTATACGGCCGCTTTTCACGGAGAGAACCCCGTGGATAAAGGCGATATAGGTCTTACGGACCTTCCTCTGCCTGAACGCTTCCATCATTGTTTTCTGCGGAGCTTTTCCTTTCGCGTACAAGATCACTCCGGAAGTCTCCCTGTCCAGGCGATGGCATGGATGAAGCCGGTACGCTACGGCCTTGGCGCTCGCGTCTTCATTGAGAATCCCGGTAAGGGTGCGCTTTTGGCGGGCTCCCGCGACAGGCGCAGGTATTACCAGAAGGCCGGCGGGCTTATCGAGAGCCAGAAGCCACTGGTCTTCATAGAGCACGGGGATGTTCATACTATCTCAAGCATCCTGTCTATAGCTTTTCTGGCGCGTACACGGATGTCTTCGGAAACCCTGACCTCTTCTCTCAGTTCTTCCAGCGACCAGAGGACCTTTTCTTGGGTCGTGCGTTTCATATTCGGGCACACCGCTGCCTCCGAGGCCGGATAGAATTCCTTTGTGGGGTAATCTTTCTTCAGGCGATAAATCAGGCCGACTTCCGTGCCTACGATAATTTCCCTGGCAGGGGTTTCTTTGGCAAATTTTGCCATCTGGCTCGTTGAAAGCACCGCGTCTGCCAACGCTACCACCTCAGGCAGGCATTCTGGATGGACGATCACCTTGGCCTCAGGATGAAATCTCTTTTCGCGTTTTATGTCTTCGGGCAGTATCTTTATGTGGGTTGGGCAAAAACCGTTCCAGGATATGAGTTTTCTCTTGGTCTGTTTTGAAACAAAGTCCGCCAGGTATTTATCAGGCACAAAGATAATTTCCTCCTTGTCCTTGAAAAAATTGACCACGGCCACCGCGTTGGTAGACGTACAGCAGACATCAAGCTCGGCCTTGACTTCCGCGGAAGTATTTACATAACCTATCACCACGGCCTTAGGATGCTCTTTTTTTAACCCCTTAAGTTGTGCCGCGGTGATCATGTTTGCCATCGGGCAACCGGCCTGTATGTCGGGCACGATCACTTTTTTATCCGGGCAAAGGATAGAGGCGGTTTCAGCCATGAAATGGACGCCGCAAAACACTATCACCTTGGCTTCGGTCTTGGCGGCAATACGGCTTAACTCCAGGGAATCGCCCCTGAAATCAGCCACATCCTGGACTTCGGGAAGCTGGTAATTATGCGCCAGTATCACCGCATCGCGCTTCTTTTTCAACGCCTTTATTTTTTCTTCCAGTGCCCTGAATTCTTTCCTGACCATAACGCCCTCAATCCAATACCTTGCTGATGATGCCGCCGCCCAGCACCGTATCTTTATCATAGAACACCGCTGACTGGCCGGCGGTTATCGCGAACTGCGCTAGCCTGAACCTCACCCTGACTCTCCCGCCCTGCGCTATAAGATCGGCGGCGGCTTCTTTGTGATTATAGCGTATTCTTACCTTCGCAGCAATCTCTCTTTTTACGCCCCCCATGGTATAATGCGGATGGTCGACAATGAATTCCCTGCTGAAAGCGTCTTCTTTGCGGCCTACGGTTATTTCATTGCGCCTTGCATCCATGCGTATGACATACAAAGGATACCCCCTCGCGATACCCAGCCCTTCCCGCTGCCCGATAGTATAATAGGCAATGCCTTTATGGCTCCCCAGGATAAAGCCGTCTTTATCTCTGATAGCGCCCGGCTTAATGCGGGAACCCGCCCGCGTTCTCAGGAATTCCCGGTAATCGCTACCGTGGAGAAAACATATTTCCTGGCTCGCTCTTTTTTCCGCGACCGGCAGGCGGTGTTTTTCTGCCAGGCGCCTGACCTCCTGTTTGGTGTAGCCGCCGAGAGGAAAAAGGATATGCGCAAGCTGCCGCTGGCTGAGGCGGTATAAGAAATACGACTGGTCCTTCTTTAAGTCTCCTGCTTTCTTCAAGGCATAGCGGGCTGAAGCGTTTGCACGGCCGCGCGACTTTGTAATCCGCGCATAATGGCCGGTAGCCAGAAACGCAGCCTTAAGGGCAAGCGCCTTGCCAAGCAAAAAACCGAATTTGATATACTGGTTGCACCTTACGCAGGGGTTTGGGGTCCTTGCGCGAGCGTATTCCCGGCAAAGGTCTCTGATCACCCGCTCTTCCAGCTGTCTTTGCGAATCGATGACCTCGTGACGTATGCCAAGCGTACGCGCCACTTTCCCGGCATCTTCGATTGCCTTTGTGGCCGAGCCAAAGCGCATCGTGATCCCGACCACTTCATAGCCTTGTTCTTTGAGTAACGCCGCAGCCACGCTGGAATCAACACCTCCGCTCATGGCTACTACCACGCGCTTTTTCATAACGGCCTCTTTGACGGTTATTTACTGGACGGGGTAATATTCGGGCAGCAGTATCTTCCCGTTGAACTTTTTAATGGCCCTGTAGACGAGGAAATAAAAGAACTGGTTCTTTCTCTGAAGGCTGTCGATAGCCAGATGCGTGCTTAAGGAAAGCGCGAAGATCAATAGCGCGCTTGCCCCAAGCATTATGCTCAATAACAGCGTGCAAAAGACGATCTCCCAGGAGTGTAAAAACACATACGCTTTACCTGATCGAAGGAATGTACAGCCGAAGAAATCCTTTACGCTGAATTTGTTTTTATGGTACGCGAAATGATCGATTAAATGGTCGAAGTCCAGTACGAAACTTCCCAGCGCGAACATAACCCCGTCCAGAGGGTTATGCGCCACAAAGAAAAAAAGAAGCGCAAAAACGACCCCTACGGAAAAATGGCTCAGTATATCCAGGATGACGGTGCGCCTTAACGGTAACCTCATCGCGCGGCGTTCCTTATTTCAGCCTGTCAACAGCCTCAAGGTTGTAATACCCCACCACCTTGACTTTGGCTTTTGACTCTCCGACCAGATAGTCATGAAACTTATTCATGAAGCTGTCGTGGCTCTTTTTGTTCTTCCATTCATACACCGAAGCGTATTGGTTCTTATGGCCCAGGCGTTTCATGGTATTATAATACACGAAGCCTTTGGCTTTTTTGGCATGGCGCGCCCACATCAAGCTGTCCTTGCGGTACGCGGCTACCTCCCGGGGCTTTATCTCGAATAATACCGTATGAATGAACATTAAACCTCTCCTTTTTATATGCGCAATATTATACCAGCCTACCACTCGAAACGCAAGCCTCCCTCCACCCATCTTCCGGGTTCGGGAATGCCTTCAATATCCTGGTATTCCGCATTTAAAATATTGGTTACTTGACAGAACAATTCAGCTTTTTTATCTCCCGCGTGCTTAAGAGGCAGGTTGTATATAAAAGAGGCGTTTACCAGGAGCCATCCCCGGCGACGCGGTTTTTTCTTATACGTTAACCAGATACGCTGGACGCCGGCGGGTAAATCAAAACACAGTGAAGTATTGACAAGATGCGGCGTTGCGCTCGGTCCGTATTTATAGCTGTAGCCTTGCCCGTATATCTTTCTGTTAATATAGGTATAGTTGGAATCCAGGCGGATACGTCTGGATATATCCCACTTCAGGTAATTTTCAATACCGTAGACATCCGCCTCCGTGATGTTCCTGACAGTCCACTGGGCCTGGGTGGCGTCAAGTTTTACCCAGTCTATAAAATCATCCTCGCGGCGGAGGAAAAAGGTAAGACCGTACGCGAGTTTCTTCTCTTTACGCTCAAAACCAAGCTGATACGTAAGCGCCTTTTCCGCCGAAAGGCCGGGGTCGCCTGAGGTCGTAGGATCGTTGTAATACAGTTCGGTAAAAGAGGGCACGCGTATGCTTCTCTGGATACCAAGGACCAGGCCCGCATCCTTCGTGAGCGCGTATTTTGCGTTGAGCGAACCCGTGCACATCCGGTTGAAACCGTCATAATCGTCGAACCTCGCGGACAATCCCAGGGACAAACGCCCGGTAGCATCCTTGCTCTCATCCAGAAAAACGCTCCTGTGGGAACGGGCGTGGTTACCCAAATTAGACGAACTGATGTGTTCATCGCCGTATTCGAGGCCGCAACCGACGCTGCCTAAAAAACCGGCTTCTTTTTTGAAATATATGCCGGGAGTATACACGTCGCTGCGGTGGCGGTTACGCAGCGAACTCTTCAGCCCGCTTTCATCCAGCAAAAACGTGTCAAAGTGGCTGCGCCATAAAAAATTCGGTTTGATCAGGATATCCCCGCGCGTGACGCTAAAGCCCGTGTTCAAAAGATACGTCTCAGTCCGTTCTTTTGAGGGAAAGCCTTTGCCCGGGGTATAAAAATCAAACGCGCCGAATTCTTTCGCCTGATAGCCTGACTCGAGCGTAAACGCGCCTTCCGGGATATCTAAAGACACTGAACCGCTTGCGGTAACTTTTCTGAAACCGGTATCGTAACGAAACCCGTCCGACTCCTGGCGCTCCAGGGAGAACCTTCCTCCCAGGGCGTCTTTTTTTCCGCTTATACTGAACAGCTGCCCGTCAGACTGATAGCGTCCGCCGCGTACCTCAAACACCGCCCTGTTCCGCGTTGGTTTCTTGGTAACGATATTGATTGCCCCGCCTATGGCGTCGGGGCCGAACAGGGAAGATCCCGCTCCCGGAATCACTTCTATTCTTTCGATATCTTCCTTTGTAAGGGGGATATCAGAATTATGATGGGCTGTTTGAGGGTCGTTGATACGCTGCCCGTCGACCAGGATTAAAACACCCTGGAAGGTTGATCCGCGCAGAGAAAAATCCGTCTGTATGTCCCCTTTAGGGGACCGGCTCTGCAGATCCAGGGGAAAAGCGGCCAGGGCCTCGCTCAAAGACGCATGTTCAGGCCAGGAAACGCCGTTAATCAGTGAATAGGAATGCGCGAGGTGAATCTTCGCTTTACTGACCACGATAGGCCCTAAATCAAGAAATGTGCCTTCTTCTGCGGATACGCCCGCAGGAGCAATGAACGCCATAGCCGCGACAAAAAAAATCCCACGCACTTTGAGTGTATGCATGGGATCATTATAAAATACCTTCCGTTGATTGTAAACCTTTAATCTAAATTAGGTTTACAATCAAGCGCAATGCACTATATCGCCCGCCATAACTTTTTCTATAAGCCCCGAGTCTCTCCTGATGAGCAGGCCGCCGTCCGCGTCGATGTCTATGGCCTCTCCCTCTATATGGCTATGGTGGCAGGTTACTTTTACCATCCTGCCCAGGGTCATCGAAAAACCGCGCCATTTTGCAAGGATCTGGGCGCTGCCCTGCGCCTGGAACAGGTGATAGTTCTCATCTATCCTGCGCAGCATCTCCTGAAGCAGCGCCAGGCGGCACACCTGCTGGCCTGACTCTTCTTTTAAGGAAGTCGCGCCGCTTATCAGGGATCTTTTATCGTTGTTGGCGTTTAATCCTATGCCGATGACAACAAAACTTGTTTCATCCATCTCGGCCTTCAGTTCGGTAAGGATCCCTCCCATCTTTTTATTACCGGCGAGTATATCGTTAGGCCATTTTATCTGGCACGCGACATTAGTTGCTGTTTTTATCGCTTCCACGACGCTGACCGCGGCTAAAAGCGTAAGCAACGGACAGAAATTAGGCGCGATTTTCGGCCTCAAAATCAAAGAAAGGTAAATGCCTTTATATTTAGGGGAAAGCCAGCTCCTGCCGAGCCTGCCTTTGCCTTTGGTTTGGGTTTCAGCAAGCACCAGCGTGCCCTCGGGTGAGCCCTCAAGCCCCAATTTCATCGCCACGTCCATGGTAGAGGCGACGCTCTCGAAATAGTGGACCTTCTTTGCGATGATCCGGGTATGCAAACGGCTGGTCACCTCGGAGGCAAACAGCCTGTCCGGCGAAGACTCGAGACGGTACCCTAAATGCGGCACCGCCACTATATCGTAACCGGCGTCCCTTAATTCCTGAATATGCTTCCATAACGCCTGGCGGGTTATGTCCAAGTGGCCGCTTATTTCTTCACCCGACACATAATCCTGTTTCTTCTTCAAGAATTCGAGGATCCGCTCCTGCATATTATTTTTTAGTATAGAGGGGGGACATCGCGCGCAATTTCTGCACGATGAGGGGAAGCTGTTCCAGTAGATAGCGCGTATCTTCTTTTTTTGTCCATCTTCCGAAAGTCACCCGTAAAGACCCGTGGGCGGATTCATGGGACAACCCCATGGCCAGCAACACATGCGAAGGCTCCAGGGAAGCCGAAGTGCACGCAGACCCCGTTGAAACGGCAATACCCAGCATATCCAGGCTAAGAAGCATGGATTCGCCTTCGATGTAGAGGACGGAAAAATTAACGTTATTGGGCAGCCTTTTTTTGGCATGGCCGTTCAGATGGACGTCCGGTATCTTTTCGCATACGCTCGCGATGAAAGAATCCCTTAAGGCTGTCTGGAACGCGGCCTCCTCTCCCATCTGCTCCCCGCAGAGCGCAAGCGCCTTGGCAGTCCCCACGATGCCCGGCGTATTATAGGTAGAGGCGCGTAGGCCTTTTTCCTGGTCGCCGCCGAGGATAATTCCCTCAATGCGGGTGCCCTTCCTGATATATAAGCCGCCCGAGCCTTTCGGGCCGTAAAATTTATGCGCGGAGAAAGACAACAGATCAACCCCCAGGGAACCGACATTGACCGGTATATGGCCGACAGTCTGCACCGCATCGGTATGAAAACATACGCCTTTTCCCCTGGCGATCCTGCCGATCTCTTCGATAGGCTGTATCGTGCCCACTTCGTTATTGGCGTGCATCACCGATATAAGGATCGTTTTATCGGTGATCGCCTTTTTGATTTCTCCCGGATCTACCGAACCTTCCCCGTCTACACCGACAAAGGTCACCTTAAACCCTCTTTTTTCAAGAGCCTTTAAGGGCTCAAGCACCGCATGATGCTCGATAGCGGTAGCAATGATGTGGTTTCCCTTATCTTTATTCGCGTACGCAACACCCTCAATTGCAAGATTGTCGGATTCCGTGCCTCCGGAGGTGAATACGATCTCATCGGCTGTTGCCCCTAAAAAAAAGGCGACGTTCTCCCGCGCGTGCGCGATGGCGTTCTTCGCCTCCTGACCAAAGGCGTGGATACTGGAGGCATTGCCGAATGTCTCAAAAAAATACGGCTTCATCTCCTCTAGGACCAACGGGTCGCACGGAGTAGTAGCGGCATAATCAAGATAAACCTTTTGCATATGGAACCTCTTAAATGCGTATCTCCATCGCCCTGGTAGGACAGATCTTGATGCATAATTCGCAGGCAATGCACTTTTTGGCGTGAAAATTGACTTTACGCGTCTGGGCATCGACTTCCAACGCCTGGGTAGGACAGATGGGCACGCACACACCGCAGTGGGTACACTTGGCTTCGTTGCGGGAAACATCTTCGCTCAAAGGCTGGATCTTCACCCCTGAAGACTGCAGGTACTCGACTCCTTTTTTAAAATTATCGCTATTGCCGCTTAACTCCAGGACCATGAGCCCTTCTTCCTGGGGAGTCACGGAGGCCTTCAGGATATTGAATTTAAGATCGAAGTCCTTGACCAGTTTATACACGATAGGCTGATCTACCAGGCGATGAGGAAAATGTAATACGATACGTTTAGAAATCATGTCGTCCTCTTAAAAGTTATACGGCAACTACTTCTTTTACTCCGGGCACGTCCTTTTTAATAATACGCTCAATGCCCATCTTCAGCGTCATCTGGCTCATCGGACAACACCCGCAGGCTCCGGTAAGCTTTACCTTGACTGTCCCGTCCCCGGTTATCTCTACCAGTTCCACGCTGCCGCCCTCTGCAGCGAGCATCTCTTTTATCTTGACGAGCGATTTCTCTACCTGTTCTTTCATATGGACCCTCCTTTTAAGCGGCCTTATGCTTACTCCGGTAATCTTCTATCGCCGATCTTAAAGCCTGCTCAGCCAGCACTGAACAGTGGAATTTATGGGGCGGCAGGCCGCCCAGCGCTTGCGCGACCGCTTTATTGGAGACCTTGAGCGCTTCGTCCACGCTTTTGCCTTTCACCATCTCCGTCACCATGGAGGAAGTGGCGATCGCCGCGCCGCAGCCTAAGGTTTTAAACTTCGCGTCGGTAATAATACCGTTGTCTATCTTAAGATAGAGCTCCATGATATCCCCGCAGATGATATTGCCCACCTTGCCCCTGCCGCTGGGGTTTTCGATCTCCCCCACGTTGCGGGGATTCAGGAAATAATCCATCAGTTTTGAACTATACCCTTCCATATTCCGATCTCTCCTCCTAAGACAGGCTCGGCCTTTCCTTCAAAGGCTTAAACGCATAGCCTGATTCGGCGCCCGGCAAAGACGCGACTTTTTCCGTCAAAAGAAAATCCCCTTTTTTTATCCACGACTTCAGCTCTTGCGCGATCTCTGTTGCCCTGGAATAGCTGGAGAGCGCGCCGGTGGGGACCTCTTTGCCTTTTACCGTTATCCTGCCTGATTTAAGCTCGGCATAATTTACTTCACCCAAAGAACCGGGCTGGCACTGCGGATACGCCTGGCTGTAATCCACGATCTGGGTAAATATCTCTTCGTCCTTTACTGCCGCGGACCTTACCACGTCTTCGTCTAAGACCGGGATCGCAACGCCTATTCCTACCGCCAGCGACACTCCATAGCCGAGCATACTCGTTGCGCGCAGCCACTGCGATTTCATCTGTTTCAGGTCGCCGATTACCGCCAAAGTCCCCGCGGCCACGCAAGGAACGCCGTTTGCCTTCCTGGGGACGCCGGGGTTATGCTGTGTCCCCTGCCAGGCGACGTAACCGATGCCGCCTCCCAGGAAAATCCTGGTGCCTATGCCTATAGTCTTATAATGCGGGTCTTTTAAAAGAGGCGAAAGCTGGCCGGCAGAACAATAATTGGCGTTGCCTAAAGAAGGCCTGAGGGCGCCCATATAGGTATAGACCATCTTGTCTGAGAGGTTCACCGCCACGTTATAATTCTGGTAACAGTTCCTGATGTTAAAAAGCACCGCTTCATTCATTTCTTTCAAGGAAATCTGCGACTCCAGTTTCCTGCGCGGGTAACAATCAGTCCCATAGGTACTGGCTTCAAGACGCACATCCTTGCCTTCAAGCAATTCCTGGATCACATGAGCGCCTCCGTATTTGAACTCTCCCGGGTATATTTTATTGCGGGGGTCGTCGTCAGGTATGGCGGTAGCGCCCAGAGAAATATCTACCGCGGCAAACCCGGCATAGGCGGGGACATCGTTTAGCTTGCAGATGCCGCCGCCCAGTTTGATACGGGGCTTGGAATGACCTATATTGAAATAGGCTCCGGATGAACACATCGGGCCGAATGTGCCGGTAGTGACCACGTCGACTTCCTGGGCGGCTTTCTGGACGCCCTTTTTATCGACGAGTTCGATTATCTCCTCCGCGGTCGCTACGACAACGTCGCCCTTCTTGATCTTTTCGTTGATTTCGGCGATTGTCTTCATCGGTCTTTTTACCTTCCTGTTCTTTTAAGCAGCGCTCTGGCGATCTTCCTGCCCGAAAGCAGCATCCCTCCGAATATCGGCCCCATGCGGGGGCCTCCGAATACGGCATTTGCCGCCATGCCGCACACATAGAGACCGGGATAAGCCTCCTTTGAATTCTTGATGATACATGCTTCGCCTTTTTCGGCGCACATCGGCTGCTCGCCCTGCAGTTTCCCGGTCTTCGTCTTTAACACCGGGCCGATCTTTCTTTCAACGATGGAGCATACCTCGGCCGTATGGCCGGTAGCGTCTACACAGAAACGGGCTCTCATGGTAAGGGGATCGACGTGTAATCGCGCTATTTCTACCGCGGACCAGTTCAACACCAGCCCGGTGACGCGCCCGCCGCTCGCCATTACATCCTCCGCCGAGATGCAATTTAAAATAGTCAACCCCGCTTTTACCGCTTTTGAGGTAAGCGTGGAGATCGCTTCGATAGAATCTGCCAAATAATACCCCTGTTCCTTCGCCCTGGTCCTCACATCCATCTCATCCAGGATTTCTTTGGCTTCCTTCTGCACCACTATCTCATTGAACATCATGCCGCCGCCCCACATACCGCCGCCTATGGAAAGTTTCCTTTCGAATAACACAACCTTGATCCCTGCCTTACCCAGATAATATCCACAGGTAAGCCCCGCCGGTCCGCCGCCCACGATGGCGACGTCCACATCAAGAGCGCGAAGCAGCTTATCGGTATAAGCCGTGATGATCGCCTTTGATATCTTTATGTCATCCAGACTCATGTGATCTTCTCCTTAAGTAAAAAAATTATACCAGAGTTCCTGGAGTTAGACAAACAAATTCGTGGAGAGATACCTTTCCCCCGTGTCGGGTAATATTACCACGATCAATTTTGCCTTGTTTTCTTTTCTTCCGGCTACTTCCAAAGCCGCCCATACCGCAGCTCCCGAAGAAATACCCGCCAGGATCCCCTCTTCCCTTGCCAGCCTTTTACCGGTCGCAAACGCGTCCTCGTTAGACACCTGGATTATTTCGTCAATGATCTTGGTATTGAGGACCCCGGGGATGAATCCCGCGCCGATACCCTGTATCTTGTGAGGGCCGGGCTTTCCTCCCGATAATACGGGAGAATCTTTCGGCTCAACCGCAACCACCCTGAAACCGGGTTTCTTTTTCTTAAGCACTTCGGCAACGCCGGTAATGGTACCACCGGTCCCTATGCCCGCCACCAGTATGTCGGCCTTTCCCTGAGTGGCTTCCCAGATCTCGATTGCCGTCGTACGGCGGTGGATTTCAGGATTAGCGGGGTTATTAAACTGCTGCGGGATAAAATAGCGTTTATCTCCTCTCGCAAGCTCTTGCGCTTTTTTCACCGCGCCCGTCATGCCTTCGGCGCCGGGAGTCAATATGATCTGGGCGCCGAACGCCGAGAGAAGCTGCCTGCGTTCTATACTCATGGTCTCCGGCATGGTCAATACCAGCTTGTAGCCCTTTACCGCGCACACAAAGGCCAAAGCAATGCCGGTATTGCCCGACGTCGGCTCAAGAATGATCGTCTCCGGAGTGATCTTGCCTTCTCTCTCAGCCGCTTCGATCATACTCAGGCCGATCCTGTCTTTCAGAGACGAGCAGGGATTAAAGGATTCCAGTTTAGCGACCACTGTTGCCTGGCAGTCTTTGGTTACCCTGTTCAACTGCACTAACGGCGTGTTGCCGATAAGTTTAGTTATATCTTTGGCTATCTTAGACATCTAACCGTGCCCTCTTTCAGCAATTGCCTTTTATTTTTTATACGCATCATTACTTACTTTGCCTAAGAATAATAATGCTACTGCAAGCAGCCCCGAAGGGCCGCTTCCTATTAACCCTATCTCGGAACTCAGATAATCGCTGAAATTATCGTATAGCTCCTTTTCTTTTTCTCTGACTTCAGGTTCTTCTTTAGTCTTGGTAATTGCATTGAATTCACACCTCCTGTGATACTAAATATAATACATCTTCTCAGGAGCCCTTTTCTTGCCCCTTTCCCTGATTATCAAATCCTCCAACGTCGTTGCCTTAAGCACCCCCTCCATCGCCTTACCTAATTCATACCATATATCGTGCGTTACGCAAAAATCGACCCTTCGGCAGAAATTTTTATTGTCGATGCATCCGACCAGCTCAAACGGCCCTTCGAGCGCTTCAACGATCTGATTCACTTTTACTTCCGAAGGGCCCCTGCTTAATACGTATCCGCCCTTCGCTCCACGGAAGGCTTTTACCAGACCCGCCGCTTTTAAAGAAGAAAATATCCTGTCCAGATATTTCAGGGAAATCTCCTGGCGCCTGGCAATATCTTTCAATAACACCGGCGAATTGCCATAATGAATTGCCAGGTCCAGCATTGCCCTGGTGGCGTAGCGTACTTTTGTCGATAACCTCATTCCGATAAAAAACCGTCCCCTTCCTATTACCTACTAAATCTATGGGAATAGTATAATCATCAGGGTATCATTTGTCAAGTGTTTTTTATCTAAGAATTATGGCGGGAACCCGGCCCGCTTATCTGTGTGTTGCCAGAAAGCTGAAAGCGCTAAGCGCAGCCTTAGAGCCGTCCCCTGCTGCTATGATGATCTGTTTTTCCGGCACGTCGGTAACATCCCCTGCGGCAAAAATTCCGGGGATGCTGGTCTCGTTGTGGCAGTTGACCTTTATTTCACCGAGCCCGTTTTTCTCTGCGTCCTTGGCGAACGCCGAATTGGGCGTAAGCCCGATTTCCACGAACACGCCTTCAACTTTCAGTGTTTCTTCTTTACCGCTTTTTTTTACCTTTAAGCCGCTTACCATTTTATCGCCCAGGATCGCAGTAACAGAGGCCTCATTAAGCACGGTAACTTTCCCGCTTGAGGTTACCTTTTCCTGCATTACCGCATCGGCGTTGGACGCGGAGGCAATATTAATGAGATAAATA
This sequence comes from Candidatus Omnitrophota bacterium, assembly GCA_041309005.1. Lineage (GTDB taxonomy): Bacteria > Omnitrophota > Gorgyraeia > Gygaellales > Profunditerraquicolaceae > PPR-0468. Next base: position 15,159 of record JBFZAN010000036.1, on the reverse strand, counting down.
TGTTTCGCTATCTGTATCAACTGCAGCGCCGCATCAAAGGCGGAATTTCCTCCTCCGATTACCGCTACTTCTTTTCCCGAAAATAAAGGCGCGTCGCAGGTCGCGCAATAGGTGAGCCCTTTGTTCTTGAATTCCTTTTCTCCGGGGACATTGAGCTCGCGCGAACGCTTACCTGAAGCAATAATCGCGCATTTTGCTTCGTATGATCCTTTATCGGTCGTAACCGATACGACGCTGTCCGCCTTCTTTACCTCCAATACCTCTTCGTTTTCTTTTAATGCTATCTTATACTGACGCATGTGCTCTTCGAATTTCGCGGCCAGTTCCGGGCCGGTGATAAACTGGTATCCCGTATAATTCTCGATATCGCCGCTCCAGGCCGCCTGGCCGCCGATATCCCTGGTAATGACCAGGAAATTCATTTTTTTGCGCGCGGCGTAGACGCTCGCGGTTATTCCGGCCGGACCCGCCCCTATAATAATCAGGTCGTACATACTCTTATAAACCGAGGGACTGCTTGATCTTATCTTTATCAAACCCGACGATGATCTCGCCGTCGACATCTACCACGGGAACCCCCATCTGTCCCGATTTCTGGATCATTTCTTCAGCTTTCTCATGATTTACCGAAACATCGATATCTTCGAACTGGATATTATTGTCCTTTAAAAACTGCTTGGCCCTGACACAATACGGGCACGTTGGGGTACTGTAGACTTTTACCGCGTGAGCCATCTTTCCCTCCTTGGTTTAATCTGGATTATTTTAATTTCTCCCTGAACGCGTAGAGTCGCCTGAGGTGGTCCTGCTCCTGGGAGATCAGCTCATCAAGGACCGCCCGGCTGCTTTCGGTAACCGCCTGTTTCATCCCTTCGTAGAAGACTATGGATTCTTTTTCAAACCCTATACCCAGGCTGACCGCTTCTTCGTCACTGGCCACCTTCCCGGCGAGTAAGCGGCCTTTGTCTTTCTGGGTAAACACGCACTCCTGCGCAAGGGCGTTCATGTATGAAAAATAGTCTTCCGAGGCAACTTCGCCGGGCCCTTTTTTATCGGCCTCAATCAGTATTTTCTTGAACGCGGTTATATGTTTTTCTTCCTCTTTCGCCAGATATTGGAAAACTTCTTTTGCGCCCCGATCTTTTGAGCGCTTAGCCAGCGAGGAGTAAAAATCTTTCCCGTTCTTCTCGATCTCTATCCCTATTTCCACGATTTCGCTTGCGGCAAACATCTGCTTCATGGCGTCATCCCTGGTTTCTAAGATGCTGGGGAGTAAGGTCCACCACCTGTTCTATTTCGACAACGATCATATACTCAGGCACGGGCAAGAGCACCTCGGGGTGCCTGGGGTGGCCCTTCTCCCCCTTGATATTCTTAATCACCCTGTGCGTGGCCCTGTCGGTTATCTTCTTTTCCCAAAGGGCCGCGATCTCCGGTTCAAGCTCTTTTCTTTTAAGCAGCTTTGCTTTGCCTTTCAGGCAAAAACCCCTGAACCTGTGTTCATCCACCGCGGTAATACTTACGGAGGGATTACGCGTAAGGTTATTATACGTAGCGCCCTTGTAAAGATCAAGCAGGTATATCGAACCTGCCTTGTCTATCTTTACCAGCCCCTTACAGGAATTATGAACTCGTCCATCTTTGTCCACGGTAGAAACGATAACAAAGCCCTGACTGTGGAAAAACTGGACTATTTCATCTTTCAGTGTTTTCATATGCCGCGACACGCCTTCTATATCCTGGTAAGTTCCTCTATTTTTTGCTCAAGCAGCTTCTTGTGCTTCAGCTCTTCGTTCACCAGGAACGAAAACGTCTCTTGTAACTGCTGATGTTCATTGCCAAGTTTCTGATACAAAGCAATTGCTTTCGATTCTTCGGTAAGCGCTAATTTTAGAGCTTCTACGGGTATCATGATTGCCCCCCTTTGCATTGCTTCGCAAACTCGGCGCCGAATTCATAACAAGCCTTCAGTTCGCCCTCATCCGGGACGTACTTGACGGAAAGCGAAGGCTGGGCGCATTCCATCCCGGCTTCTTTTAAGACGTTTTCGATCTCTTTTACCGCGCCGCCCGCCCAGCCGTATGAGCCGAATACGCAAGCCAACCTGTTTTTCGGCGCCAGCCCTTTTACAAACTCAAGGAACCCTGAAATCGTAGGAAGCATATCATTGTCGTGGGTGGAAGAGCCGAACATGAACCCCTTGGCATCCAGCATCTCTTTAATGATCTCGGTCCGGTCGGACAAAGGTACGTTAAACAGCTTGACGCTTACCCCGGCCCCGGCGGCGGCTTCCACCATCTTTCTCGCCATCTTTTCGGTTGAGCCCCACATGGATTCGTACATCACTACGATCTTCGGCTTGGTCTCGTTTCTTGACCAGGACTCGTACGCCTTGATTATCTTCATGGGATCCCGGCGCCAGACGATGCCGTGGCTCGGCGCGATCATCTTGATGGGAATATTCATTTTCTTAATCTCTTCGATCTTTCTTGCGATAACCGCGCTAAGCGGCCAGAGGATATTGCCGTAATATTTCGCCGCTTCATCCATCAGCGCGCACGCGTCCACTTCATCGTCGAACCTTTCGCTGGTAGCGTAATGCTGGCCAAAGGCGTCATTCGGTAAAAGCAGCGCCTCCTCGGGGCAGTAGGTAAACATGCTGTCGGGCCAATGGATCATCGGCGCCTCTATGAACTGCAATGTCCGTTTGCCCAGCTTAAGCGTATCGCCGGTCTTTACTACCTGGAAATCCCAATTACCGTAATAATGCTTGAATAGCCCTTCCTTGCATTTTGCGGTACCAAAGACTTTAGCATTCGGGCAGAGTTTCATTATCGCGGGGAGCGCGCCCGAATGGTCCGTCTCCACGTGGTTGGCGATGATATACTGTATCTTTTCCACCGGGATGACCTGCCGTATGTTTTCGATCAGCTCTCCGGAAAAACTGCCCAGTACCGTATCGACGAGCGTGACCTTGTCATCCAGGATGAGATACGAATTATAGGTAGTGCCTCTTTTGGTGCTGTAGGTGTGGCCGTGAAAAGTGCGCACATCCCAATCTATGACGCCTACGGAATGGATATCCGGCAATATCTTCTGGCTGGACATAACCGCCTCCTTTTTAATTTAATACCCTGTAAAATTCTCCCTGATAATATTTTCTTTCGGTAACGCCAGTTCTTCGTTAAGGATCTTGCCCATTGCCTCTACCATCAAAGGCGGGCCGCACAGGTAAAACTTCCTCTGCGCATAATCGGGCACTTCATTCTTGATGACCAGGCTGTTGATTAACCCCTGCACGCATTTAAATCCCGGCGCCGGCTCGGAAAGCACGTGGGTCACCTTTAACCCCGCGTATGCCGCCCTCATCGCGTCCAGGTCTTTCCTGAAGACGATATCGTTCAGGGAACGGTTAGCGTACACCAGGGCGATATCGGTGCCTGCCTGCGTATCAGCCACGAATTTGCAGATGCTGCGTATGGGCGTGATCCCTATTCCGCCGGAAAGAAACGCTATTTTTCCGCGCATGTCCTTAAGCGTATCTTCCAGCGTGAATCTGCCCATGGGAAACTGCACCTTGAGATGATCGCCCGGCTTCAACGCGTTCATGACCGTGGAGAAATCGCTCTGCGTGATCTTCTTGGTAAATTCTATATAGCCTTTTTCGGTCGGAGAGCTTGAGATCGAAAGGTAGCGCTTACATACCTTTTCTCCAAGGAGGTGCGCGCAAAGGAACTGCCCGGCTTTAAACGGCACATCTTCTTTAAGCTCTAAGCGCACGCTTTTTGCGTTAGAAACCCTGGGGATTATTTCCTTGATCCTTAACTCCATGTCATACGTCATGCGCTTCCTAGCTGACTTTCTCAAACATATCTTTGCCTACGCCGCATTCAGGGCAGACCCAGCTCTCGGGCAGGTCCGTAAACGGCGTGCCCGGTTTTATCCCCTGGGTGGCATCCCCTTTGGCGGGATCATATATGTAACCGCATACGCTGCATTTGTATTTATCCATTTAACCCTCCTTGCTTTTTATAAGGCATTCGAACTGGATATTGGTATGACCGATATGGAACTTATCCTTGAGCAGCTTATTGATCTTGTGCAGGGTTTCGTTCGCTTTGCTCACGTGGCAATCTTCGATGACGACGTGGGCGGTAAACGCGTACATCATAGAGGCGATGGTCCAGGCGTGCACATGATGCACTTCATGTACCCCGGGAACCTCTTTTTTAATAGCATCGGTGAGCGCGTCGATGTCCAGGTGCGCGGGCGTCGCTTCAAGAAGTATATTGGCCGATTCAATAATAAGCTTTACCGCCCAGATCACTATCAGGACGCATATGAACAAAGATAACAGAGGATCGATTATATAATTCTTGCTGTAAAAAATGACTATGCCGGCGGCAACTACCGCGACGCTTGAAACCATATCCCCTATTTCATGCAGGAGCGCGCTTCTCACATTTAAGTCATGAGCGCTCACCCTGGCCAAAAGCATGGTACTTATGCCGTTGATCAGAAGTCCTGTCCCGGCCACCAAAAGCATTTCCCATACCCTGATTTTCTCCGGGTACAAAAACCGCACCACCGCTTCATAGACGAGGAACGCGGAAATGAATATCAGCACTATGCCGTTGACGAATGCGGCCAGGATCTCCGCGCGGTAGAAACCGTACGTGCGCTTTTTAGTGAGCGGCCGCATCGCAAGGAGGATGGCAAAATAACTCATCCCCAGGGCGAACAGATGTGTGAGCATGTGCCAGGCGTCGGAAATAAGCGCGAGGCTGTTTGAAAGGAAGCCCCCGATGAACTCTATCACCATCCCGCAGGCAGTCAGTATTAATGCCGCCCTTAGATACAAAAGTTTGTCTGTTTTGTAATGATGGCGATGGTCCATGATTCGCCCCTTAACTAATGTCGCTTGCGGGTTTTTCTACGTTTCTTTATATGATATGCCCGGAAACATTTGGACACTTATTATAACACAGGATTGTGTTCGCAGAAACCCTTAAAATGCAGAAAGGAGACCTAAAAGCGGCTTGAACAGGCTATAGAAACCCATTCAGAACACTGCCTCAACCGGTAGGTTATATCTTTAGGTCTCCTTGATCTTATTTTTGACGTTTGTACAAGCCCACCAGCACAGCCTCATCCAGGATATGCCCTTCCATGGCTTTTTCGAGCGCCTGCTTGTCGGTCCTGTCGGCTAAATGCAGCTGGGTATCCAACGCGTAGAGCTTAAAGAAATACCGGTGCTCCCCTCCCGGAGGGCAGGGCCCTCCGTAATTCTTTCTTCCAAAATCATTATTCCCCTGCCTGCCGGGAATGCTGTTCTCCTCTATTTTCGACGTAACCGGAATATCATACACCACCCAGTGTACCCACATGCCCATCGGCGCATCAGGGTCATCGACGATTAGCGCAAGGCTTTTTGCCGACGCGGGGACGCCCTCAATATGCAGGACGGGATTGATGTCTTTGCCGTCGCAGGTATATACGCGAGGTATAGTCTCGTTGTTTTTAAATACGGGGCTTGTTAATTTCATCCCTGGACCTCCGTCATGATCAGCCGGCTCGCCAAAGCCCGGCGCGAGGAAAAAAACCGCGCACACAAAGGACAACGCGAGGTATTTTTTCACCGCCTTATGCGCTCTGGAGCGCCTCTTCTATCTGGGCGATCACGTCTAACGGATTAAACGGTTTCTTAAGGCACTTGCGCACGCCACAGATGTTCAAAAGAGAGGCGTACTCATCCTTAAAGAACCCTGTCATCACGATGATAGGAACGCGCGAAAGCTCGGAAAGATGGCGTAATTCATCCGCCAGCTGGAACCCGCTTTTCTGAGGCATCTTCAGGTCAAGCAGTATTACGTCGGGCTTTATCCTGAAGGCGGTATCGATTGCGGCAACCGAATCGTTGACGGAAACCACGTCGTAACCGCTCAAGCCAAGCGTTTCGTTGAGCTCTTCCAGAAATTCCTTGTCGTCATCCACGATCATTACTTTTCTGCTGTTCATCATCCGCCCTCCGCACGCGCCTTTTATCCACCCATTACGGATTTATTATCCCCTTACTCCTCTTTGATTTATGATAGGTTCGATACGACAAACTGGCAAGCGGCTTTTTCCACTTTTTTCTGACTTTTTTCCACCAGGCGATCAGGGGAGGCTTAATCTGAGAGGAGGTTTTCTGCGAGCGCCAAAAAACGCTTTACGGAGGATGAGGTATTAGGTATAAAACAGCCAGCGGTATCAAAATGGCCTCCCCCTTTATATTTTTCGGCGATGCTGGCCACGTTGTGTTTGCCTTTTGAACGCAGGCTTACCCTTAACATATTCTTATTCGTTTCCCTGAACAGCACGATCACTTCAACTCCCCTGATGCAGCGCATTTCTTCAGCCACCGCATCTACGTCATACTCTTTTCCTTTCACCTTCTGAAAATCGCTCCTTTTAACGATGGACCAGGCTATTTGGCCGTTTTTAAGGAACCTGCACCTGGAAAGGCATATCCCGGAAAGTATCACCGATTCCTTTGTCTTTAACCAGAATAACGCCTCTACCAGCTTATAGAAATCTATTCCCGTGCTCAATAATCCGGCGCATATGCGAAACGTCTGCGTCCTCACCTTGGGGAGCCTGAAAGAATTTGTTTCGATAATAACGGAGGTTAGAATATTAATAGCGATATCCTTGTCTATCGCTATGCGCAGCTTCTTAAACAGGCCGTACACCAGCTCCCCGACTGCCGCAGCCTCATGATCGATAAGGCGCATATCCCCGAAAGGCTCCCTGAACTCGTGGTGGTCTATCTCCAGTACGGATTTAGCTTTTTTAAAGACGCCGGCATTCTCGCCCAGGAGGTCTTTCATGCCGCAATCAACGGCTATCGCAAGGTCCACGCTGCCTTCTATGGTTTTTTGTATGCGGCCGTAACCGGGAAGGAAAGCGTATATTCCGGGGACTTCATCGCCGCTGATCATGTATACCCGCTTGCCCGCCTTTTCCAACCCCAACCCCAAGGCCAGAAGCGAGCCTATTGAATCTCCGTCGGGATTACGGTGGCCTGAAATAACGATGGTCTTTGCCTTTCTTATTGCGCCTAACACCCGCGTGTCAATTTTCATTTTATTTTGCTCTCAAAAATTTAATTATCTGGCCGCAAAAGGCGGGCAGGTCAAAAGGGTTGCGCGAAGTGATCAGGTTGGCGTCAACCACCACTTCTTGGTCAAGATACTGCGCTCCCGCATTTATACAATCGTCTTTTATGGCGGAAAAACAGGTGACTTTCCTGCCTTTCAGTATTCCCGCGGAAACAAGTACCCAGCCCGCGTGGCAGATGGCGGCGACAAGTTTGCCTTTTTCGAACATACCCTTTACAAAACCCGTAATCTCCGGACTCCTGCGCAGGATGTCGGGAGCGTATCCGCCCGGCACGATGACGCCGTCAAAATCGGCCGGCGAAACCTGCGCTATAGGAAGCTCCTCCTGCGCGGGATACCCCTCTTTACTGAGGTATTCTTTTTTCCTGCCGGTGCCCACCAGTACCGTCTGGATGCTTTCTTCTCTGAGCCTTAAATAAGGATACCACACTTCAAGCACCTGATAATGGTCTTCGATAAGCACCGCTATTTTCATCGCGCACCTTTTCTTTTTATTCTTTTTGAAACGTTATCAAAGGTCTGCGTCTTCGCGCCCCAACTTAACATTTCTTTCAGGGCACTTTCGGAATCCGAAGGCCGCATGTTTACTCCCTTAATCGCATCAAGCAGCACATGCGCCCTAATCCCGTTTTTGACCGCGTCGATGGCGGAAAACTTCACGCAGTAATCGGTGGCAAGGCCGCCGATATACACATCTTCAACGCCCAGGATATTAAGTAACATCAGGAGTTCCGCCCCATTTGCGTCGAGCGCCTGGAACGCGGAATAGCTGTCTTTTCCGGGATCCATGCCTTTGTATAAAAGGATCGCTTCTGTGGGCAATTTAAGCGCGGGATGGAACCGGGCGCCTTTTGTGTTCTGGATACAGTGCGGGGGCCAGACCCCTCCGAATTGTTTAAAGTGTTTTGTCTCTTTGGGATGCCAGTCCCGCGTGGCAAATACCGGCAGTTTATTCGCCGAAAATAACTTAATGTACTTGTTAAGCGCAGGGATGATTTCATCTCCTTTCGGCACCGCAAGGGCTCCCTTAGGGGTAAAATCGTTCTGGACGTCAACGACAAGAAGCGCTTCTTTAAACTTCACCCTTCCTCCTTGAGCACCTACTGCTTTTTTTTAGCGAAACCTTTTAAATATCCGATAACATCTTCATCGCTCATATCGGGAAAATCCCTGTAAAATGAGGCGACGGCAAAATAGGGATAATCGCTTACGTGCAACGCAATGACTGTGTCGGCTTTTTTTCCTATCAGTGCACAAGCCTCTCTATGCGCAACCGGTACCGCGACGATCACTTTGCCGGCGTTTTTTTCCTTCGCGAAGGTGACTGCGGAAAGCATAGTATAACCGCTTGCCAGCCCGTCGTCTGTTATGACTACCGAACGCCCCTTAAGGGCAGGAAAAGGCGCGCCCTTACGATAAACCTGGTTCCTCCTTACTACTTCCTCGTACACCTTTGCTACTATTGCACGTATCCTTGATTCGGGCAAACGCAGCTGGCGAAGCAGCCCTTCATTGAATATAACGGTCTCATCCAGGGTAACTGCGCCGAAACCGGCTTCCGGGTTATCCGGTATCGGCAGTTTTCTTAATACGATAGCGTCCAGCTTACATCGAAGCTCCCCGGCGACCTGGAAACCCACAGGCACTCCTCCCCGGGGTATTCCCAGCACAATAGGATCATTCAACCTCTCCTTCAACAAAAAAAGCCTTTGCGCAAGTATGCTGCCGGCCTGGAGACGATCGTCAAACAGCACCATTTAGACTTTGTTTACCAGGGCTGCTTCTATGTGGCCGATTATATCCGAGGGATTGAACGGTTTTTTGAGGCACTTAAAGATACCGCAGACATTCATGAGCAAGGAATGCTCTCGTTCGGTGAAATATCCCGTCATCGCTATGATGGGAATGCGGGACACTTCCGAAATCTGTTTTATTTCCTCAGCAACCTGGAAGCCGCTTTTGCCCGGCATCTTAAGGTCAAGCAGTATGAGATCCGGTTTTGCGCTCAGCACCTCTGCGGGTAGCAAAGAGGCATTATTAACCGCGAACACTTCATAGCCGTTCAGGGTCAAGGCTTCCCGGAACTCTTCAAGCAGTTCCCTGTCATCGTCAACGATCATTATTTTCTTTTTTTCCATTTCCTTACCTCGGCCCGTTAAAAGGCATTCTCGATCTTGGAGACGACTTCCACGGTATCAAACGGTTTCCTGATGCAGCCATTGATCCTGTAAGTTTGTAAAAGCGGCGGATAACTGTCTTTAAAATGCCCGGTCATCGCGATTATCGGGATGTTGTTTAACTGCGAAAAATATTTCAATTTGCAGGCGACCTGGAACCCGCTCTCAAGAGGCATCTTGAGGTCGAGCAATATAAGATCGGGACGCACCCGTAACGCGGCGTCCATAGCCTCCGTCGCGTCCTCAACCGCAGTTACGTCGTAATCGTTCAATTGCAAAGTCTCCTGGAGTTCCTGCAGGAACTCCCGGTCATCGTCAACGATCATTATCTTTTTCTTCGAGGCTGCCGCAGTGCTCATTTTTTACAGTCGCATTCGCTGGATTTCTTTTTGCAGCCGCTGCAGACGCCTTTTTCTATCGGCTTTCCGCATTTGCTGCAAGGGGTGCATCCGCATGTTTGACACATGATAATCCTCCTTTTCCGATAAACCTCTTACCTGTTGCTCTGCTGTAACTCCTGCCTCACCTGATTTTCAGCTTCAAACCAGTCATTCCACTCCTGGCCCGGGGAACCTCCCCGCTTTTGACTGAGTTCAAAGGCCCTTTTCTTGATCATCTCGGTCATTTGTTCCTTGTTCCAATTGCCTTGCTGCATCATTTCAGCAGAAGCGTGCGCCTTTCCCGCCCATTTCTTCGCCATTGCCTTTACCTCCTTCCTGTCTCATCGCTTCCGTTGCCGCTCTTTACCTCCAAAGCTGCGCGATAATCTGGTCTATACAAAAACTATCTATAAATTTTAAATCGTTTTCCAGCTCCTCGCTGAAAAGCCTTTTCTCCTGCCTTAAGAAACTGGACTGTTCAAGCTTTTCTTTTATAAAGGCGCTCAGCAGCTTCTTTTGGTGCACATCATCGCTTAAGCCGAGTAACTCCCTGTAAGATCTTATAGCGATATCCGTAGCCTCTAACCCCAGGTTGATCATCCCTAATAAAGAGAAACTTTCCGGGTCGACCTTGCAGAATCGGCATTTTTGCTCCGCCACAAAATCATCCGCGCCGGCGCTTCGCAGATACTCCAGCAGCGCACCCTTATTCTTGTTTGCCTTATCGACAAAAATTAGAAACTTCCCTCTTACCCTTGCGTCCTTCACCAGCGCGGATAGATGGCCGAAACAACGCGAAAATGCCTGCTCCGCGTCAAGAGCGCCCTGCAATCTTTCCACAAGCGCTTTATTCTTTTCGTTATCCATTTCTTCCATCCTTCATTTAAATTATTTTAACGCTTTGGCCTTTTGAATCAATTGGCTCATTCGCCTTTTTTCTGACCTTTTTCTACCAGTCGGTAATCCGGGATTCCTGTCGCCCGCTTTTAGTTTCTTGTTGTTTAGATGAAGGGAGGTGGAAATGGTTTCAGGGCGTGAGGGGGGGGCGGGGCTAGCCGATCAACTCTTTGATCTTTACCAAGACCGCTTCGATATCAAAAGGCTTGGTGATAACACTGTCTGCCTGCTTCAATATTTGAGAATCTTTGTCTTCCAATAGGACTTTTTTTTGTTTCAGCATTCTGTCAACTGCCAGGCTTCCGGTAATGACGATAACTTTCGCGTCTTCTTTCTTTTCTTTTAAGTGGCGCAGGATATCCAGCCCCGTCATCCCCGACATCTTCAGGTCCAGCAGAATAAGGTCAAAATGATTGCTGCCTGCCAGCCGGTCGCCTTCCAACCCGTCGAACGAAGAGGTTACTTCATATCCTTCGTCCTTGAGGATTTCCGACACTTCTTCGCATATCTCTTCATCGTCATCGATAACAAGGATCGTCTTTTTCATGCGCTTCCCTTATGATGCGGGGCGTCTTCGCGGCAACCGTTTCCACGAAGCTTTTTTCCTGAAGGCGGTGGGCGTCAGGCCCGTAAACTTCTTGAACTGCCTGATAAAAGACTCTACATTCTCATAGCCGAGCCTATCAGAAATCTGGTTTATATTATTGCGGCTCTTTTCCAGCAACTCTTTTGACTTGTCAATCTTCAGCCTCAGCCTGAACTCGCTGAAGCTCTTGCCTTCGGCCTGCTTGAAGACCCTGCTTAAGTATTTCGGGCTTAAGCAGGCGATTCCCGCCACGTCTTCGAGGCTGATCTTTTTACAACTGTTAATTTCAGTAAAGCGTTTTACTTTCTCGATCTTGCCTTCCAGGGTGGCCGCGTCATTATCGCTTTCATCTTCTCCCGCCGCGAGCACCCCGCGTACGATCTCTTTTATCTTTTGCGGATCGAGCGGTTTCTCTATAAAATCGTCGGCGTGGCCCTTTATCGCCTCGATGGCCACATCTTTCGAGCTATGGCCTGTAAGCATGATGATCTTAAGCTGGGGATTATTCGCTTTTATCTGCCTGAGCAGGTCGGTGCCTCTTATTCCGGGCATCATTTCATCCAGGATCACCAGCCCTATGGTGTTGGCCCTTTCCAGTATCCCGAGCGCCTGTTTGCCGTCAGCCGCCTCTTCTATTGCGTAGCCGTCCAAGAGTTCCCTGAACTCATGTCTGAACTCATCATCGTCGTCTACTATCAATATCTTATTGCTGAACATAGAGCCTCCGTATGCGTGAAGTCCTGTCTGTCGCTTGATGTATCAAAGTTTGCATCGTGATTCAGAATAAACCGGTTAGAAGGATGAAGGCGCCGGCGCCCATTACTTCGTCTCCCTGTTGACTATCGGGGTGATGGTGCGTTCTTCCACCTCATCCGATGAAACGGCTTTTACGGGGATGGTTTGCGTGCCGTCGGGCAACGCAAAGCGCAGCGTGAAGGTGCCGTCGGGACGAAGATTGATCTTTTTGCCCTGGACCGTGACCGCGGCGTCTGGTTCGGTAGCGCCGTAGACGATGAGCTCGCAGTCGACTACCAGCCAGAATTTGCGCGCCTTAAGGGGCTTCTTGACCGGGCTGCCCGCGGAGGTAATGCCGGGTGAGGCCAGGATGCCTGAGAAGAGGGCTTTTCTAAAGCGCTCCTGCCAGGCCTTACCTAAGGGGGATGAGTGGCCGAAGCCAAAGCCAAGCCCATAGAGCCTGCCGAACATCTCTTCGGGGATCATCCATTCTTCATCGGTGATCCAGGAGGGGCCTTCCAGGGGGGTGTGCACGGTGTTGGAGCGCAGGATGGTGATGAACTCACCCGAGGCAAGCTTGACGCCGAAATCCACGCACCAGGACCTGCCGGGGCCGCCGGTATCGATGTACCAGCTGGCGGCGCCGTGGGCGAGGGTGATGTCGAAGAAGCGGTGGGCGTTTGAGCCGTTGAAGTTGATCTGGCTGACGTCATAGACGCGCAGGGTCGCCTGGGCGCCGTGAGCGCGGTCTCCCAGGGCGCGAAAGACGCGTTCAAAGGTAGCGGGAGTAACTTCCCAGTAGGCAAAGAGCCACCAGGGGTCGCGCACCTGCAGCACCAGGGTGTCCTTGCCGTACTGCGGGGGGAGCTCCTGGGGCATAATGCGTGAGGCCTTGCGCGGTTCTGGATGGGAGAACTTGGTCTTCTCCACCGCCACTTCCTGCACGCCTAAAACCACAGGGCTCGTCTTACGGCTTGTGTCCCTGACAGGACGCCGCGAAGGTGCCGGGGCGCGCCTGCGGCTCTCCGGCCTGCGGCTCTCCGGCCTGCGGCCGGAAGGCTCTTTCTTTCCTGCCTTGAAGATCTTGGTGACCTTATCTTTGAGCTTGCGTAATCCAGCCACGGCTACCTCCTCGCGCACACGGTTAAAAACCGAAAAAAGGGGACGCTTCCCCCTATTGCTGATATACGTTAATCCTCTCCATCTTGATTATTTTCTGGGTGATGAAGACTTGCCGGAAGTCAACGCTCCTTTAAGGTCCTGTTCGAGCGCTTCGTTAAGCTTGGTAACTTTCTTTAATTCCTCTTTAAGGCTCTGATTGACTAACTGTTCCTGCTCCAATGCCTGTTGCGTGGACTGGTGAGCGGCTTTTTCCTCATCCAGCGCCTGCTGGGTCTTCTTTAACTTCTCGGAAAGGTCGGTACCCTCCTGCAGGTACTTGTTCAACTTTTCCTCCACCTCCATGCGCGTCGCCATCTCTTTGTCGCGGGCATTTTTCTGGACACGGGCGTTATTGCAGGAACTCACTGAGACGACAAAACATACCAAGGCCACTACCGCTAACGGCACGATCACTTTGCTCAGCATATTTTTTTCCATATACTTTTCCCCTTTTAAAGCGTCCGGCGTTCCTTATTTCAGGTTTTCTTTCGGCTCTTTAAGAACGGTCTTCGGCGCTTTCGAAACATCCTTCACCTTGGTCACCCGAGGCATGATCACGATCTCAACCCTGCGGTTCTGCCTGCGGCCTTGCGCCGTCGCGTTGGACGCGATACGCTGGTATTCTCCGAAACCGGTCGCGGATAAGCGCTCGGGCGAAACCCCTTTCTCATCGACAAGATAATACAGGACGTTTAAAGCCCTCTGGGCGGATAGCTCCCAGTTAGACTTCCAGCCGGAAACCTTGATAGGCTGGTTATCCGTATAACCCTCTATGCCGACCTTCAAATCGGGTACTTTTTCTTTCAGCACCTTGGCTACCTTAGCCAGGATAGGCTCCGCCTCGGGGCGCAACTTCGCCTTGCCGGAATCAAACAAAATATCGGCTACAAAAGTAACAACCAGCCCTCTTTCTATCATCTTCAGTTTCACCTGCTTATCCTGTATCTCCCGGCTTAACATGTCTTCAAGAAGTTTCTGGGCCTGGGTCAACTCGTCAACCTGCTGAGTGAGGTCATTGATCTTACTGGTATCTGAACGCCTTCCGGTCTGGAATATAAAAGTACACCCGAGAAAACCGACGCTCAGAAAAAACGCTAAAATAAGTTTAACCTTATTATTTTTCATCGGTTACCTCCCTGAAATAAACCGTAAATGACGTAGTGATTATTGGATAGGAGTGTAGGCCCTGAATAACGCATCAATATAGCACAATCGGTATTGCTAGTCAAGGAAAATAGTCTCTTCCCTGCGGCACCCCACGGAAATAATGGAAATGGTGACGCCAAGCGCATCCTGGATGGCCCGGATATAGCTTTTTGCCTGCCGTGGAAGGTCTTTATAGCTGGTCAGTTCCTGGCATTTCCGGCCTGTCCAGCCGGCCATTTGCCTATATACGGGTTTCGCGTATTTGAGGACTTCGAGGTCATGCGGGAACTCTTTAAATAATTTACCTTTATATTTATAGGCAACGGCTATATTGATAGCCTTAAGGCCGTCCAATACGTCCAGTTTGGTCAACGCCAGTTCCGATATGCCGTTGATCAACACCGCTTCTCTGGCCATAACGCTGTCGAACCAGCCGCACCTCCTGGGCCTGCCGGTAGTAGCGCCGAATTCATGGCCCTTCTCGCGCATGAATTTCGAGAAAACCCTGTCAAATTCCGTGGGGAACGGCCCTTCGCCTACCCTTGTCGTGTAGGCTTTGGCGACGCCCACGACCTTATCGATCTTTGTCGGGGGAACACCCGTGCCGATGCAACTGCCCCCTGAAGTAGCGGAAGAAGAAGTAACGAAGGGGTATGTCCCGAAATCAATATCCAGGAAGGTGCCCTGAGCGCCTTCAAAAAGGATGTCCTTCTTTTTCCTGCAGGCCTCATTCAGCAGGAGGCTGACATTAGCGATATACGGGGCGATGGCCCTTGAGTAACAGGCATACTCTTTGTAAATAGCGTTAAAGTCGAATTCCGGATAACGGTAGACTTTCCTGAAGATCTCGTTCTTTTCCTTCAGGTTATCCTTTAATTTTTCTTTGAAGGCCCGGGCATTCATCAGATCGTCCA
>JBFZAN010000035.1:0-14513 GCA_041309005.1 Candidatus Omnitrophota bacterium | reverse complement strand
CTCCGGTATTTCAGTGACGCGAAGGTGATCGTCGGCCACGCATCAGCCGGCCCGCTGATGCACGCGCGTGAATTCCGCAAACCCCTGGTGATCTTTCCGCGCAACGGAACGCTGCACGAGCATATCGATAACCATCAGATGGAGACCGCGGCCGCAATAGAAGGGATATCCGAATTCATCGAAGTCGTATATGACGAAGAGAAGCTTTTACCCGCCATAGAACGGGCATTAAAGAAAACAGAGCTTTGCCTGCAAAAGCCGTATGTGGCATCAGGGTCAGTGGATTCCCTGGTTGCCTCTATAAGAAGCTTTGTTGAAACTCTTAATAAACCATGAAAAAGATACATAAAGTCCAGAAGGCCGTTAAGAAAATATTGTTTTCTCTTGGGTTGCTTAACCTGGTCTCAAAGATCCAGAACAAAAACTTCAAGGTTTTAAAAGACGGGTATAAGCCGAAGAAATTCTGGGATAACTGGAGCGAGATCTATTATCGGCAGCCTTTTCGCAGGCTTACCGATGTATCGCATAATGACTTGATCAATATTGTCAGAGAGTTAAAACCCGCAAGGATCCTTGAAGTCGGCTGCGGCTTTGGCAGGAACCTGAAGTTCATTTCCGGGAACGCGCTCGTGGCTGCGCGCCTTTTCGGAGTTGACCTGAGCGAATCGTTCTTAAAAAAAGCGGTCAATTATATCGACACGAAGGCCAACCTTGTCTGCGCGGATATCACGCAGCTTCCGATCGCGGATAATAGTTTTGATTTCGTTTTCACTTATGGTACACTGATGCATGTGTCCCATGAGAATATCGTAAGGGCCGTTTCCGAACTGAAACGTGTTTTGTCCGGGGACCTTATTATCATCGAAGAGGTGGTTACCGGCGTTCCCCGCAAGAGAAGGATGAAGCTTAACGATTACACCTTTGTCCACGAGTATAAGGAGATATTCTTAAGCTTAGGATTTGAAATAAAGGAAATAAAATTATATAATGATTTCATTGACCTTATCTATATCCATTGCCGCAAAGCCCGGTAATCAGCCGTGAATAAAAACACTGTTCAAAAAAAAGCCGAAGTCCTCCTTTTAGTGCCTCCCGCGATAAATTATAATACGCCGCCTCTGGGCCTTTTGTATTTAGCCGCTACGCTGGAGAAAAACGGAATAGGGGTCAGGATCCTTGACGCCGCCCTCGAAAAACTTTCCCTGGAGGCAACGTTTGCTAAAATAAAAGAGATCGCCCCTAAGATCATCGGCATAAGCGTGTGCACGCCCGATTACCCGCTGATCAATAAATTTTCACTTATCCTGAAGAAGGAAATCCCTCAAGCCAGTATCGTCCTGGGCGGCCCGCATCCGACTTTGGACCCCGAAGGCGCGCTTTCGGCAGGACACATAGATTATGTTATCCGCAAAGAAGGAGAATTTTCCTTCATCGAGCTGGTCAGGGCGCTGCTTGCCGGCGACACGGGGCAGCTTTCAAAGATCGCAGGCCTGTCGTACAAAGATAATGGCAGGATAGTCCATAACCAGGACAGGCCGCTCATAGAGGACCTTGACGAGCTTCCTTTTCCGGCCCGGCACCTTGTCCCCCTGATGCAATACAGGAATTACGGCAGGGTGAGGAAACGTAAGCCCGTGGGGGTGATGATCACTTCGCGGGGCTGCCCTTTGCAGTGTATTTTCTGCGCGCACGACATTTTCGGCAGAAAGTACCGTTTCTTAAGCGCGGGGAAGGTGATAGAGGAAATCAAAATACTGCAGAGGGATTACGGGGTAAAAGAGATACTCTTCCGGGAGGATAATTTCACGGCTAACCGCGAGCGCGTGTACGAGATCTGCGGTATGATGCTGAAAGAAAAGCTGGACATTACCTGGATGTGCCTGGCTGACGCCAACAGTATCACCGCGGATATGGCAAAGAAGATGAAGGAGGCCGGATGCTGGCATATCGGCATCGGGGTAGAGTCAGGCAACCAGAGTATGCAGAAGGTCTTAAAAAAGTACCTTGATCTTGAGAAGGTAAAAAACGTTTTCGATTTTGTCCAGAAAGCCGGTATCAAGACGCTGGCTTTTTTCATGATCGGCAATTATTCGGACACCAAAGAGACGATCAATGATACGATCGATTTCGCGCGCAGGCTGAATACGGATTTCGCCATATTTACTATCACCACGCCTTTCCCCCAGACGGAGCTTTTCGATATGGCCGTCAAGAACAAACTGATCACCAATTTCGACCCGGGCCAGCTTAGCAATAACCCGTTGATCTTCCACCAAAAACTGCCCGTGTTGAGGACTTTCGCGCTGAGCGAAGATGACTTAAGGAAGCTTCAGCTAAAGGCCATCAAGAAATTTTATTTGCGCCCCGGGCAGCTCTTGCGGATACTCTCGGATAGGAATCTCGCCAGGGCGTTTTTAAATATCCAGCCTTCCAGTTACGGCCCCAATGTCAAAGTGTGCAGGGAGATCGAGCAACGATACGAAAATGAAAAACCGTAAGATCGTGATCATAATACCGGCGTACAACGAAGCAAAAAGCATCGCCAGGATCATAGACGATATAAAGGAACATATACCGTGCGCCGATATTGTGGTGGTAAACGACGGCTCCCTGGATGCCACTTCGCAGGTCGCTAAAAGTAGAGGAGTTTTCGTGCTGGACCTTCCTTTCAACCTTGGGATAGGCGCCGCAATGCAGGCAGGCTACAAATTCGCCCGGTTGGGAAATTACGACGTCGCGGTCCAGTGCGACGGCGACGGCCAGCACCCTCCTTACCAGATAAAAAACCTGATATCAGCGCTCGATGAGCGTAAGGTAAACATCGTGGTAGGTTCCAGGTTTATAGGAACATTCGGTTACCGTTCAAGCGTTTCCCGCCAGATCGGGATAATCCTCTTTTCGAAGCTGCTGAGCATCATCACCAAAACCCGCCTTACCGATACTACCAGCGGATTCCGCGCCATAGACAAAAAAGCGATAGAATCGTTTTCCTTTTATTACCCCAGCGATTATCCTGAGGTAGAGGCCCTGGTGCTCGCGCATAAGGAGGGGCTCAAGATTGCCGAAGTGCCGATCAGGATCTACCCCAGGAAAGAGGGGAGCTCTTCCATAGGGTTGCTGGGCTCATTCTATTATACGGTGAAGGTGTTCCTTGCGGTCCTGATCGACCTGTTTGAAGCTGCCCCTTTTAAAAAGGAGAACGGGTAATGCTTAAAGTCCGTATTATCGCCGGGATCATCAGCCTGGTTTTTTTGATCATAGTCTTCGAAGCGATGAGGAGGCGTAAATTCATGGAGAAGTACGCGCTCCTCTGGGTGCTTAGCGGCACGCTCGTCTTTATCGTAAGCGTCTTCCCGAAGCTTTTGTTTACGGTTTCGCAGGTCACCGGCCTGTATTATTTGACCGTGATGCTTCTTTTTTCGTTTATTTTTATTTTGCTGATCGCGCTTTACCTTTCTATTTCGATCTCAAAGCTCGCGGAACACAACAAAGAACTTGCCCAGGAGGTCGGGATCTTAAAGCTTAAGATCGAGCAAATGAAAAAGGAGTCAAAGAATGGATAAGGCCAAAGTCGTAGTGTTCTGTCAGCGCGCGATAGAATTCTGCATGTTGCTGGTCATTTTCTCTATCCCCATCTCCATCGCAATGACGAACATAGCCATCGTGCTCGGGATGGTGCTTTGGCTGGCGAAGAAGATAATAAACCGGGAACCAGAGTTGACCAAGACCCCGCTTAATCTTATGCTCTTTCTGCTTGTGGCGATTTCAGCGGTCTCAATGCTTCATACCATCAGGATGCCTTCAAGCATCACCGGCCTGCAGAAACTGTTCAAGGGCTTATTCATATTCTTTATGCTGGTTGACACGATACGCGACAGCAAGCAGGTCAACAGGGTCGTGTGGGTAGCGTTGTTCGCATTGCTGCTGGTTTCCTCAGACGGCGTATACCAGTATTTCACCGGAAAGGATTTTATCCGCGGTTTTCCTATAGGGACCGGCATGGCCTATTTAGGCCAATACAGCAGCAACCGTATATCCGCCTCGATGCATAATCCCAATGATTTTTCGGTCTATCTCATCACGGCAGTGCCTTTATTGTTAAGCCTGGTTTTATTTTACCTGAAAGGAGCTGCCCGGTGGCTGCTCTTGATAGCCGGATTGATGACCGTGTTTTGCATCTTTTTCACCTTCCAGCGCATAGTGGCAGTCGCCTTCATAGCCATAATGATACTGTTTTCGATAATCAAAAGGGATGTAAAGCCTATTTTGGTCTTGTTGCTGCTGGTTACGGCTTCGTTATACTTTCTGCCGAGACCGATACTACTATGGTCCATAGAGCATCTTAACCCGTATGACTTCTTTGTGGAAGTCGGAGGGAGGCGTTGGCACTGGGAGGCGGCGCTCAATATGATCAAGGCGCATCCGTTTATAGGCATCGGGGTCAATACCTTCTCCATAAATTACGATACGTATAAGATCGCCGCTGACCCGCTTTCAGGTTGGTACGCGCATAACGCGTATTTGCAATTAGGCGCGGAGATAGGGCTTACCGGCTTATTCATTTTTATGTGGATGATAGGGGCCGCGATCAGGGACTGGTTTAAGGCATATGTGAAGACAAAGACGCCCCTGATGCAGGCGGTCTCGTTAGGCTTTTTAGGGGGGTTTCTCGGTTTTCTTGTATCGGGGCTCCTTGAGTCCAATCTCCAGTATTCCAATCTGGCGGTGCTATTCTGGGTGATGCTGGGTTTACTGATCGCGATAAATAAGGTTTCCATATGTTCTGGCCAATAATAGGTTTCAGCGCCGCGGTCCTTACCATGTTCTCGTTCCTGCCGCAGATCGCCAAGGTCTTAAAGACCAGGTGCGCCAAAGACGTCAGCGTGCTTATGCTTATACAGCTTTCCCTGGGAGTGTCTTTATGGGTCCTGTACGGGATTTATTTAAAAAACATGATCATCGTCTTGGCTAATTCGGTTACGTTGTTGAGCATGATGGTCCTTTTATGGTTGTATTTCATATACGGACGGGTAGACAGCCGGTGATAAAATTTATAAAGAATATGGATACTTTTAACCGGAATATGCTCCTGGTGTTCATCGGCACTTCCCTGGTGAACGTATTCAGCCTTTTTTACCAGCTCCTGGTCGCCCACAGCCTTAGCGCGGCTGATTTCGCGGGGTTTAACGCCCTGCTTGCCATATCAATGATAATCTCTACTTCTTTACAGCCTCTTCAGACAGCGGTCGCCAAATACAGCGCCGGGTTCCAGGCGCACGGGGAGTCAGCGAACATAAGAGAGCTGTTCACGAGGCTGCTCAAGAACAGCGTCATCATTTCGATCGCGACGCTTATCGCTTTTTATTATTTTTCCGTCTATATCGTTGACAAATTGAAGATCCCTTCAGCCGCTTCGGGATATATCCTGGCCGCGCTCCTGGCCACTTCCTGGCTTACCGCGGTCCTCTTCGGAGCGATGCAGGGGCTCCAACTATTCGCCTGGCTGACGAGCGTGCTTGTTATCACGGGCGCGGTAAAGCTGGTCTTCGGGTATATGTTCGTCTCGTGGGGATTTAACATCGCGGGCGCTTTGAACGCGCTGTTGCTGGCGTCGATATTGGGGATACTGCTCCCATTTTTACCCCTTAAGGGTTATATTAAGCTGCCTAATCCCGGCAATACCGTACGTTTCAGGGAATTTTACCGGTATCTTGTACCTGTGTCCGTCGCGTCATTTTGTTTCATCAATTTAGTCAGCCTGGATATGGTCCTGGTCAAATACTTCTTTAAGCCGCAGGATTCCGGCGCCTATTCCCTGGCGCAGCTGGTCGGTAAGATCTTTTTGTTCCTTCCGTTTTCGATAAGCGTCGTGATGCTGCCGTCCGTAAGCGGCCTGAGCGCGAAAAAGATGGATACGGCCGTTATCTTACGAAAGTCGCTTTTCTATGCCGCGGCGCTTTGCGTCCTGTCGGCTTCGTTGTACAACTGTTTTCCTGAATTCGTCTTAAAGACCCTTTCGGGAAAAGTATTCCCGGAGTCCGTGCTCCTGGGAAGATTATTCAGCGTATCCATGAGTTTTTTTACCCTGGCATACATCCTGATCACTTACTTCCTTTCAATACACGATACGCGTTTCCTCAAGTACCTGGCAGTTTCAACGGTCCTGCAATGCGCGGCGATCATCATGTTCCACGCGAGCCTCGTTGAGGTCCAGCTTATACTTTGCGTTAACGCGGCCATACTTTTTTTTACGCTTCTTTCACTCACCCGTAAGGCCGGGCATAACCCGGCCAAGGCAGCCGTATGACAAGTATAGATAACACAGGAGAGAGGATACTTTTAGAGAAGGAAACGCCCCTGATGATCGCGCGCCATCTTTGCGCCTACAGGTTCGCGAAAGATTACGTGAAGGGCAAAAGAGTGCTGGATATCGGCTGCGGCCAGGGTTACGGCAGCGACTATCTGGCGCAAGCCGCCTCAAGCGTGCTGGGGATAGATTATAATCAAGACGCCGTTCGTTTCGCGCGGGATACATACCGAAAGCCGAACCTTTCCTTTGAAGCGCTGGATGCCAAAGACCTCGGGTCCCTGAAGCCTTCTTTCGACGTGATATGTTCTTTCCAGGTAATAGAGCATATCAGGGACACCGACGGCTTTCTGGGCAGCATAAAGGGACTGCTTGCGGAAGACGGGGTATTTATCTGCTCCACTCCCAACAAGCTGGACGCTTCCCCGCGTTCCGCTACGCCTTTGAACAAATTCCACGTCAGGGAATTCCTTCTGGGTGAGTTCAGGAAGGCCCTTGGCGCGCATTTCAAAGAAGTAAGGATGCACGGGTTGAAGCGCGGCCTTAAGCTTAATTTTTATAGAAGGGTCAAAAAGGCCGGGATATGCGATTTCCTGCCAGACCATGTAAACCCGGTAAAAAGGTTTTACGCGGCCGCGCACTGTGGAAACTTCGTCATGGTCATGCATGACCTCCAGGGGGCGTTAGATTTTTTCGCGGTGTGCGCAAAATGAAAGGCCGATGAAGCTTTCGATCGTGGTCCCTGCGCATAACGAGCAGGATAATATAGAAGAGACGGTGAACCGTCTTAAACAATTTTTGAGCGGTATCGATTACGAGCTTGTGATAGTCGATGATCACTCTGAAGATGAGACGGCGAGCCTGGTGAAAAAGCTGGCTGCTTCCGGCGGCAATATTTCCCTGGTAGAAAACAAATCGGAAAAAGGCTTTTCAAACGCGCTCAAGGCCGGTTTCAGCCAATCGCAGGCAGAGGTGGTCCTGCCGCTTATGGCGGATATAAGCGACGATTTAAAGTCGGTCCCGCACATGCTCGAAAAGATAGCCGCAGGCTACGACGTGGTATGCGGGTCGCGTTATATACCGGGCGGCGCCAGGCTGGGGGGCTCAAAGATAAAAGGGCTTCTGTCGCGCTGGGCGGGAATGTCGCTCTATTTTTTGCTGAAGATTCCAACGCATGACATAGCCAATTCCTTCAAGATGTACCGCAAAAGCGTGCTGGACAGTATCGATATCAAGTCCGCCGGTTTCGAGGTTTCCATGGAGATGCTCCTTAAAGCTTATTTTCTGGGGTTTAAGATCACGGAGGTCCCCACGGTCTGGAAGGAGAGGGTAAAAGGAAGGTCGAGTTTCCGGATAATGAAATTATTGCCCGCGTATTTGGCATTGTATGGCTGGGCGGTTTTTAAAAAGGTATTTAGATCTGCATGAAAGAGCTTTCGGTCATTGTGCCGGTATATAATGAGGCCGCCACCATAGGAAAAGTGGTGGAGGCGGTCAGAAACGTCCCTCTTGAGAAGGAAATAATCGTCGTAGACGACGGTTCGCTGGACTCAACCAGCCGGATACTGGACGCTATCAGGGACGACTCGGTGAAGGTGATCCATCACGGAAGCAACCGCGGCAAGGGCGTCGCGTTCCTGACAGCCCTCGTCAGGGCCCAGGGCGAATATGTCATTATCCAGGACGCAGACCTTGAATATAACCCTGCCGATTACCGCATGTTACTGGAGGCGATCAAGAAGGGCGGCTGCGACATGGTATTAGGAGCGAGGTTTCGCGACGGCCGTAAAGGATTATTCATGCACAGGCTGGGCAACAGGATATTGACGTTTGCCTTAAACTTCCTTTTCGCAAGCCATCTCAACGATTACGCGACGTGTTATAAGCTCGCGCGTAAGACGACGTTCGATGAGCTGCATCTTAGCGCGAAAGGATTCGATATCGACGTGCAGATCGTCTGTAACGCGCTGAAAAAACACAAAAAGATTTTAGAGGTCCCGGTCTCCTATTTTCCGCGTTCCTATAAGGAAGGAAAGAAGATACGGTGGAAGGACGGCCTGTGGGCCCTCTATTACATGCTTAAATACCGTTTTATCCCTTAAGGAGAGCGCATGAAAGAAAAAATCATAGAGGTGTCGGAATTCTTCGTATACTGGTACCTGATCATTTTTCCCTTTACCATAGCAATTGCCCCCGCCTTTACCACGATCGCGATAAGCTTTTTATTCACGTTTTATTTCCTCAAGAAGTTCCTCAAGAAAGAAGCCTTCTACGCAAAAAGCCCCATAGATGCGCCGTTTTTGCTTTTGGTCATAGTTTCAGCGGTTTCTATGTTAAATACCATTGATTATACTGCCAGCATAAGAGGGATCTTTAAACTTGTGCAGAATGCCCTGATCTATCTTATTTTTATCGAGAGCATGAAAGACCGGCTGCACGCAAAAAGGATAGTGGTATCGGTCATCCTGGGCGCCAGCCTTGCCTCATTCGACGCGGTATGGCAGGTGGTTTTCGGCCACGACTTTATCCGCTGGCATGAGCCTATACTCAATATCGGCCTGTTAAGAGCGACCGCAGCGTTCCCCCACGCGAATGTGCTGGGGGTGTATTTATCGCCGTTGGCGCCCCTGGCGTTCGGAATCGCGCGTTACTACGCAAAAGGAAAAATGCGTTTGGTCGCCTGGGCCCTGGCCATTTTGACCGCTACCGGCCTTGTGCTTACGCTGTCGCGGCCGGCGGGGCTTGCGTTCTTTATCGGCCTGGTAATAATAGCCATTGTCAAGAAAGACAGGATAGTCGTCTGGTCTTTGTTATTGCTTCTGGCAATCGCGCCTTTCATTGCGCCCAAAAGCATAAAAGAATGGGCCAGGAGCGTGCATTATAACCCCGTGATCTTCATGTGCAATTATGACAGGATGAGCATATACAGGAACGCGGTGAACATGATCAAGCATCACCCCTGGATCGGCGTAGGCGTGAATACTTTCTCGAAGAATTACGTCACGTATAAGCTTCCCGAGCCTGAAAACGCCAAAACCGGGGTAGTCTATGCCCATAACAATTTCCTGCATATGGCCGGTGAGATCGGCCTTCTGGGGCTGGCCGCGTTTTTATGGCTCCTGGCGCGGCTGTTCAAGGCGTGCGTGAAGAATTATAAATCAGCCAAAGACGCCGATCTGAAACTTTTGGCGCTTTTATTGACAGTTTCCCTGTGCGCCTTCCTGATAAACGGCCTCACCGAGACCAGCCTTTATTATTCAAGGGTGGCGGTGCTGTTCTGGTACCTGGCAGGCTTCGCGCTGGCAATAGGTAAGGCCGGCTTATGAGCGTACGCAATATTGTAGCGTTCAGGAACGACAGGTTCGGGGAATTCCTGCTCAACATACCGGCGTTCAGGTCGTTAAAAGAGGCGTACGGCCAGGCAAAACTTACTTTGGTGGTGGACCCTTACGCGCAGGAGCTTAGCCGCTGCATAGAAGGGGTAGATGAGGCGATAGCCTGGGAAAACAGGCGCCGGAAGTTCGGCGAGATACTGCAATTCAGCGCTTTTATAAAAAAGAAAAAATTCGATTTGTGCGTGGTTTTTAATCCCAGCAAGGCTTCGCACATCGCAAGCTTTCTTGCGGGTATTCCCGTGCGCGTGGGGTACGCCAGGAAATTCGGTTTTTTGCTGAACCATACCATCAGGGACAAGAAATCCCTTGGTGAAAAGCACGAGGTGGAATATAATCTTGATCTGGCCTCGCTCGCCGGAGGCCGCAGCACGGATAAGAGCCTTTCCTTAAAATTAGACCCGGGGGTCCTCGCGCGCATGTCGAAAAAAGCGGGCGCCTCGGAAGGCATCCGGCTGGTAGCCGTGCATCCCTGGACAAGCGACCCGGTCAAACAGTGGCCTTCGGAAAATTTCTTCCAATTAACGAGGAGGCTGGCGGAACACAAACGCGTGAAGGTCGTTATCGTGGGAGGCAAAGACGAGCTGTCTAAAGACGCGGCCCGCTACGACGGCCTGGAGAACACCCTCAATTTGACGGGCAAGACAAGCCTCATCGAGCTGGCAGCGCTTTTGAAGAATTGCAGCGTACTTATTTCCGGGGACAGCGGCCCGGTGCATTTGGCGCGTTGTGTCAATGCTCCCGTAATAGCGTTGTTCAGCAATGTTTTGCCGGGGAAAGGCCCTGTAAGATGGGGGCCGTGGGGGGATGGTAACAGCGTTATCGCCAAGCCTTCATTATCCGATATCACGGTCGATGAGGTGCTGGAGAGGCTAACGCGAAGGCTATGAAACGTTTTTTATTGATCAACCCGTTCGGGATAGGGGATGTGCTCTTCACTACGCCCGTCATCAGGGCTATAAAGAAGCATTACCCTGATTGCACTATCGGTTACTGGTGTAACGAGAGGGTAAAGGACATCCTGAAAGACAATACGCGCATAGACCTTGTGTTCGCGCTTTCAAGGGGGGACATCAAACGGATTTACCGCCAGTCAAGATTAAAAGGCATATATAAGTTCTTTGGTTTATTGCGCAGCATCAAAAAACACCGTTTCGATACCGCGCTTGATTTCTCCCTTGATCACCGCTACGGTTTTCTCGCAATGCTGCTGGGGATAAAAGAGAGGGTGGGTTTCGATTATAAGAGGCGGGGAAGGTTCCTGACCTCTAAGATCGCGCTGGAGGGTTACACCAAAAAACACGTGGTGGAATATTACCTCGACCTGCTCAAACCCCTGGAGATCCCCGCAAGCGGAAGGGGCCTTGAGCTTGCGCTCTCGGACGCCAACAAGCGTAAGGCTAAAGCCCTGTTGAAGCGTTACGGTGTTAAAGAGGGCGAGCTCCTGGTGGGCATCGCGCCGGCAGCGGGCGCCAGCTGGGGCAAAGACGCCTCGCTTAAACACTGGTCTCCTATAAAATTCGCGCGGCTTGCCCAGAAGATACTACACGACACCGATGCCAGGATAATAATTCTCGGCGATGAAAAAGAAAGCCCTATTGCCGACATCATGGTCAATATGATCAAGCATAAAGCGATAAACCTGGTGGGCAGGACCCATCTTGAGGACCTGGCAGGGATCATGCAGTCGCTTGACCTGTTGATCTGCAACGACGGCGGCATGCTGCACTTGGCCGTCGCGCAGGGAACCAGCACCGTATCCATATTCGGGCCGGTAGACGAGAAGGTCTACGGCCCTTATCCGCCGGGAGAAAACCATGTCGTCATAACCCAGGCTGTTCCCTGCAGGCCCTGTTACGTGAATTTCCGTTTTAAAGGTTGCGCCCATAACAGAAGGTGCATAAAGGACATTACCGTCGAAGAGGTGTATCTGGCGGCAAAAAACCTTATCGAAAGGAAAAAGGGATGAAGGTACCTTTTCTGGAACTCGCCCCCCAGTATAAAGCGATAAAGAGAGAAATGAACGCGGCGCTGCAGGAGACGTTCAGGCGCTCCGATTTTATCCTGGGCCAGGAGGAAGCGCTTTTCGAAAAAGAGTTCGCGAGGTTCTGCGGCAGGAAATTCGCCGTCGGCGTCAATTCAGGCACCGACGCGTTATTCTTGAGCCTTGTGAGTTTAGCCATCGGGGAAGGGGATGAAGTGATCGTGCCCACATTCACCTTTATCGCGACCGCCCTGGCGGTGACGTACACGGGAGCAAAGCCCGTTTTTGTGGATGTCGATGAGAAGACCTGTAATATCGATGCCGGCAAGATAGAAAGGGCGATCACGAAGCGCACGAAAGCGGTCATCCCGGTCCACCTTTTCGGCCAGAGCGCGGACATGGGGCCGATCATGCGCCTTAGCAGAAGCCACGGCATCAAAGTCATCGAGGACGCGGCACAGGCCCACGGCGCCAAATATAAGTTCCGGGGTAACCGCTGGGAGGCGTGCGGCGCTATGGGGGATACGGGCTGCTTCAGTTTTTATCCCACCAAGAACCTCGGCGCCTTCGGCGATGCGGGGATGATCGTGCTGGATAACCGTAAGACCTATGAAAAGCTCCTTACGCTGCGGGACTGCGGCCGCAAAAGCCGCTACGAACATGACATTATCGGTTATAATTCCCGCCTTGATACGGTCCAGGCCGCCGTGCTGAGGGCAAAATTGCGGTATCTTGGCCGGTGGAACGCGCTCAGGCGCCTCGCTGCCGAAGAGTATGCGGGGATGTTACGTTTGTCCCCGGCCATTACCCTGCCGGTTGAGGAACGTTACGCCCGCCACGTGTATCACGTGTATTCCGTGAGGGTAAAAAACAGGGATGAGGCAGTGGAATATTTACATAAGAAAGGCATCGGCGCGCTTATCCATTACCCGATACCCCTGCATTTGCAGAAGGCCTACGCCGGATTGCGATATAAAAAGGGGGATTTCCCGGTTTCCGAAAAGATAGCCCGTCAGATCATCTCCCTGCCCATGCACCCGTTCTTGACAAAGGCCAAGATACAATATGTGTCAAGGCACTTATTAAAAGCATGTAAATTTTAAAGGCCGTTTTTACTTTAAAAAAAGGAGCCATATGCCGGAAAAAATACCGATATCCGTAGTTACCTTGACGAAAAACAGCCAGGACATCATCGAAGACAGCCTTAAAAGCGTCTACGGCTGGGCCGGCGAGATCATTGTCGTCGACGATATGAGCACGGATAAGACGCTGGATATCGTAAAGAAATATACCGATAAGGTTACCGTGAGGAAATGGGACAGGGAGGGCGCCCACCGGAATTTCGCGTACGCAAAAGCTGCTAACGAATATATCCTGAGCCTCGATTCAGACGAGCGCGTCACTCCGGAGTTACGGGACGAGATAATCGCCCTGTTCAAGGAAGGCCCTAAATATAACGGCTATAATATCCCTCACAGGAATTTTATCGGCGATTACTGGATACGCTACGGCGGCTGGTACCCGAACGCAAAGCTTAAGATATTCCGCAAGTCCCTTTTCAGGTACGAAGAAGAGGCCGAATACCATCCCAGGGCGTTCATGGAAGGGCCGACCTTTACCCTCAAAGGAGACATTATCCATTACGCCTACAGGGATTTTAAGAACCT
Source organism: Candidatus Omnitrophota bacterium (assembly GCA_041309005.1). Lineage (GTDB taxonomy): Bacteria > Omnitrophota > Gorgyraeia > Gygaellales > Profunditerraquicolaceae > PPR-0468. The sequence continues at coordinate 1,163 of JBFZAN010000035.1, read as the reverse complement.
GTTCAGCAAGATGAACCACCAGACCGATTTCGAGGCGAGAAAATGGATGCGGGACAAGCGCGCGATGAGTTTTTCTTTGTGTATGGTGAAGGTATTTTCCCGTTTCATGAAATTCTACCTCTCGAAAAAAGGCTATAAAGACGGCTTTATCGGGTTTATGATGGCGTATGCCTCCGGCCTTTATCAGATCATGGCGTACGCGAAATACTACGAGTTGAAATCCGCGCAAAGCCGGAAAGGGGCGATTTAGATGAGAATATTGATAACCGGCGGCGCGGGGATGGTCGGATCGCATTGCGCGGAATTCTTCGCGCGCGAAAACCCGAAGCATAAAGTCATCGTGCTCGACAATCTCATGCGTTCCCGGATCTTCGGATACAAGAAAGCGTCTGTTGAATTCAACTGGAATTATCTTAAAGGTTTCAGGAATATCACTCTTCTCAGGGGGGATGTGCGAAGCGATAAAGACGTCGCCCTGGCGCTGGGCAAGGGTGTCGATGTGGTCATCCATACCGCGGGCCAGCCGGGCGTGCCTTCGAGCGTGCGTATCCCGAAGGAAGACTTCAGTATAAACGCGTTCGGCACTCTCAATGTGCTGGAGGCAGCCCGCAAGAGATCAAAGGACACCTGTATCGTCTATTGCTCGACTAATAAAGTGTATGGTGAGAACGTGGACAAGATCCCCCTTGTCGAAAAGAAAAAGAGGTACGCGTTCAAAGGTGTTTCCGGGGTATCGGAGAAGATGGCTACGGACCTGACCGGCCACACTCCTTACGGCGTATCCAAGCTGGCAGGGGACCTATACGTCCAGGAGTACAGCCATATCTATAAGATGAAGACAGGGGTGTTTCGCATGTCCTGCATTTACGGCACCAGGCAGTTCGGCTTCGAGGACCAGGGCTGGGTAGCCTGGTTTATCATCGCGACACTCCTTAATAAGCCCATTACCATATACGGAAACGGCAAGCAGGTGCGCGACATGCTCTACGCAGCCGACCTGGTCGCGGCGTTCGACCGTTTTATAAAGAGCGATTTAAAAAGAGGCCTTTTTAATATCGGGGGAGGCCCGGGCAATACCGTATCTTTGCTTGAATTCCTGGATGAACTCAAGGCGTTGACGGGCAGGGCGCCGAAGGTCTCATTTAGCGATTGGCGGCCCTCAG
>JBFZAN010000034.1:0-3099 GCA_041309005.1 Candidatus Omnitrophota bacterium | reverse complement strand
GCGCGGATATGAAAATAAGCAGGGCGATCGCCCACCAGTACGCGCGCAAAAAGCCTGACGTCGCGATAAGTATTTGCGTGGGAAGCGGCAATGCCTGGCCCATATCCTCAAACATCACCACCAGCTTCGGCACCACAAAACCGAGTAAAATTATAATAGTGACGACGCTTACCGCTAGCAGGAATAGCGGGTAGGTCAGCGCTGCTTTTATTGAATTCTTCAGCTCTTCTTCCCTTTCCAGGAACGCGGACAAGCGTTTTAAGGTCTGCTCAAGGCTGCCTCCGGCTTCACCGGAATGTATCATTGCGGTGTAAAGGCCGGAAAACAACGCGGGGTGCGTACTAAGACTCTCTGACAGCGATTTCCCGTCCTTTATTTTGTCCGCCACGTCGTGTAATATCGCTTTGAAGTACTTGTTGCGCGCCTGGTTTTCAAGCAGTGTCAGGCCGTTTAAGATATTGACGCCTGACTCAAGGAGGTTTGAGAGCTGGCGGGTGAATAGCAGGAGTTCGCGCCGGGGGATTTTTAAAAAACGTAATGAGCTGTGTTTCGGCAAAGACAGGTCTTCGGCGGTTATAGAAACGGGAAAATATCCCAGCCGGTTTAATTTAGCGAGCGCGTCCTGTTCTGATTCTGCTTCGATGCGGCCCTGGAAGGTCTTCTGGGGAGAGGATTTGGCAGTGTAAATGAATCTTAGCATCAGTCTTCGGGTAGCTCTTCCTGTTGGGTGACGCGGACCACTTCGGTGAACGTGGTGATGCCCTGGAGCGCTTTTTGCAGGCCGTTCTGCCGGAGCGTGCGCATGCCCTGGGCAATGGCTTTCTGGCGTATCTGCTGGCTGGATGCGCGGCTGATGATGAGGTTACGGATAGGCTCGGTCATCTGCAGGATCTCGTAGATCGCGGTCCTGCCCTGATAGCCGGTGAACCTGCATTCTTCGCAGCCCTTGCCTTCGTACAATTCGGCTTTTTTCTCGTCGAATTCTATTTCCGTTATCTGGCGAAGCACCTCTTTTTTCCCGGCCAGGGGGACTTTGCATTTGGGGCAGATCACCCTTACTAATCTTTGCGCGATGAGGCACTCAAGCGACGAGGATACCAAAAACGGCTCGACTCCCATATCCAGAAGGCGCGTCACCGCGCCAGCGGCGTCATTGGTGTGCAGGGTGGAAAACACGAGATGGCCGGTCAGCGCCGCGCGTATGGCGATCTCCGCGGTCTCGTAGTCTCTTACCTCTCCCACCATCAGCACGTCCGGGTCATGGCGCAGTATGTGGCGAAGCCCCTGCGCAAAAGTGAGGCCGATCTTGGGTGAGATCTGTATCTGGTTTACGCCTTTGAGCTGGTATTCTATGGGGTCTTCGATGGTGATGATCTTTATTTCCTGCGAATTAATGCGTTCAAGGCAGGCATACAGCGTGGTTGACTTGCCCGAACCCGTGGGGCCGGTGACGAACAGGATGCCGTGCGGCCGCTTGATGACCTTTTCGATAAGCTCAAGGTCGTCTTTAAGCAGCCCGAGCTTTTCCAGGTTAAGAAAAAACTGCGGGCTCAATATCCTGATGTGCACCGCTTCGCCGAAGGCCGTAGGCAAAGTTGAAACGCGAAGGTCCAGTTCTTCCCTGTTCAGTTGTATCTTGATCCTGCCGTCCTGGGGAAGGCGGCGCTCGGCGATGTTCAAATGCGCCATGATCTTGACGCGCGAGACTATCGCGGGGTGGAAATATTTTATGGTGTCGGGGACGTTGATATTATAGAGGATGCCGTCGATCCTGTACCTTACGCGAAGCTCTCCTTCAAAAGGCTCAAGGTGCACGTCCGTGGCCCTGTCCTTGATCGCTTCTTCAAGGACCTGGTTGACGAACTTGATGATGGAGGCTTCCTGCGCCTGGGTCTTCAGGTCTTCAGTCTGCTGGAGTTCAGGCGACGGCCCTTCGGCAGGGGCTTTCTGGGCGACCATCTTTTCCAGGGTTTCCGCGCCCACGCCGTAATATTTGCGTATCGCTTCCTGTATCTGCATCTCGCTGGTAAGCACGCCCTTTACTTCTACGCCCAAAAGCAGGCGCAGGTCATCGAGGGTGCGTATGTCCAGGGGGTCTGCCATTGCCACGATCAACAGGTCATTTTCAAGTTCTATGGGGATTATCTTGTAATGGCTTGAGAACTTCGGCGGGACTTTCCGGATGACAGCAGGGTCTATCTCGATGCTTTTAAGGTTTACGTAGGCGATATCGAGCTGGCGGGAAAGGACTTCGAATATTTCTTCTTCGGGGGCAAAGCCTGACTTTACCAGGATAGTGCAGATAAACTCATTGGTTATTTTCTGCTCATTCAGGCCGGTATCCAGTTGCTCTTTGGTGATCACGCCCGCGTTAACGAGCATGCTGCCGATGAGCGCGCTATCCGTTAAAGACATTACCCCTCCCTTATACCGAATTATATGTTATATGCTCTGGAATGTAAAGAAGATTATGGGGTCTGACCCCATTTTAGACGGCTACCGGCAGCTCTACGGTAAAGCGCGTGCCGTGCTTGTAGGTGGATTGGAAGCGTATCTTGCCTTTATGGGTGTCGGTGATGATCTTGTTGATGACGTAGAGGCCTAACCCTGTGCCCTTGCGGGAGGAGACCTTGGTGGTGAAAAAGGGCGTAAAGATCTTCTTTATGTCTTCTTCTTTGATGCCCATGCCGGTGTCCTGGAGCTCTATGCGCAGAACCGAGTCTTCTGCCTGGGCGCGGATATGGATAGAAGCGCGGTCGTTGTCTTCGTTGAGGGCCTTTTTGCGCTCTACGGTCGAGTCATAGGCGGTGTCGATGAAGTTAAAGAAGGCTTCCTGCAGCTGTACGAGGTTGCCTCTGAGCTTGGGGGTCTCTTTGGGATAGTCGCGCACGATGTCTATCTCCGAGAGCTTGATCTTGTACTGGAGCATGTCCAGGGTGCCGTCAAGCACCTGGTCAAGGCTTAAGGCTTCAAGGCCTTCTTCTCCCTTACGGGTGTATTTGAGGATGCCTCTGACCACCTGGCCTCCCTGCAGGACGTTTGCCTGGATGCGTTCCAAAGCGTGGTTGACCTGGGAGAAGGTCTCTTTGATGTGGTCAG
>JBFZAN010000033.1:0-3596 GCA_041309005.1 Candidatus Omnitrophota bacterium | reverse complement strand
ACTTTGCCTGGATAAGGTCAAAGGCGCACGTTTCCGACGCCAGACACCAGGCATTACCCATCTTTCCCAGGCACAGGGGACGAAAACCATGAGGGTCCCTTACCCCGATAAGGTGGTCGTTATTCATCATCACCAGGGAATACGCGCCCCGTATTCTTTTGAGCGCATATATGAGGCTGCCTTCAAGGTCGCTTGCCTTTGCCCTTGCCATCAGATGGATGATTATCTCTGAATCCGTGGTAGTCTGGAATATCGAACCTGTCCCTTCGAGGTATTGCCGTAACGACAACGAATTGACTAAATTCCCGTTGTGGGCGATACAGATGGAGCCCTTCGCATAGTCTATCAGAAGCGGCTGCGCGTTCTTTAAGGTGCTTGAGCCGGTAGTGGAATAACGCACATGGCCTACCGCCATATCCCCTTTTAATATATTCAGTATCTGCTCGTTGAATACATCGCTGACCAGCCCCATTTCTTTATAGACGGATAATGCCCCTTTATTGTTGGTGACTATCCCGCAGGCTTCCTGACCCCTGTGCTGGAGAGAGTATAACCCTAAATAGGCAAGCCAGCTGGCGTGCTTGTGGTTAATGACGCCGAACAGCCCGCAAAATTCTTTAGGATGGTCGTCACATATTTTTCTTAGCATATTCGACTCCGTTTCTGAAGATAAAGAATCCGTCCCCCTGTTTTTCTTTCTTTCCCGCGGTCCAGTCAGGATGCTGCAAACCTTCAACGTGCCTTTCGGGATGAGGCATGAGTCCCAGGATCCTTCCCGTCGGGTCGCAAATACCGGCGATATTGTCGCTTGAGCCGTTGGGGTTCTGCGGATACCCCCCCAACGCGCCGCGCGCGCTGCAGTACTGGAATACCACCTGTCCGCTCTCTTTAAGGCCTTCCAACACCGCGCTATCAAGCGTGATGAATTTTCCTTCTCCGTGCGCCACGGGCAGATAGATGACTTCGGCAAGGTCCCGCGTCCAGACGCATTTCCCCGGCTTGCGGCGCCCTTCGGCCGGCTGCTTTAAATAGACCCAGCGGTCCTCGAATTTACCGGAATCATTGATGATAAGGCTTGTGTCCTGTCGTAGAGACGCGTTGCCGGGCAGTAATCCTGTTTTCACCAGCACCTGGAAGCCGTTGCAGATGCCGATGATAAGCTTTCCTTCCCGGATGAAATTTCTTACCTGATCGAACAATTTATATTTCAATTCGTTCGCCAGCACCTTGCCCGCGCCGAGGTCATCCCCGTAAGAAAACCCGCCGGGAATAGCCAGGATATGATACTTTTCAAGACGCTCGCTCCTGTCGATCAACCTGTTCACATGGACGCGCGCCGGCACAGCACCGGCCTTAAGGAACGCGTAAGCCGTCTCCATATCGCAGTTAGTGCCGGCTGTCCTCAACACGCAGACTTTTGGCTTTTTCATTTCTTCCTGTAGAACTTCTTTATGATGCTTGATACTTCTTTCGGGGTGTCCGCGACGACGAATATATCGAGGTCCTCTTTACTGATACAGCCGTTCTTCAACACGGTATCCTTAAGCCAGCCAAGCAGCCCCTTCCAGTATTCCTTCCCCACGAGCACGACGGGAAACCCGGGTATCCTTTGAGTCTGGATAAGATTGATGGCTTCCGTGAACTCATCGAGCGTGCCGTAACCGCCGGGCATGATCACGAAGGCCTTTGCGTACTTTACAAACATGACCTTGCGCACGAAGAAATAACGGAATTCCAGGAGCGTGTCCACATAGGGGTTGGCTTTTTGCTCCGAGGGCAGATGGATGTTCAGACCGATGGAGTGGCCCCTGGCGCGCCTGGCGCCCTTATTAGCCGCCTCCATCATGCCCGGGCCGCTGCCCGTCATGATCGCATAGCCTTCTTTTGCCAAAAGGTACGCCACTTCTTCGCCTAATTTATAATATGCGTTGCCGGGCTCTATCCGGCTTGAACCGAATATCGTGACCGCCTTACCCACCCGGGAAAGCACTTCAAAGCCTTCTACGAATTCCGACACTATCCTGAATATACGCCAGGGGTCTTCATCGGTGAAATTCTCTTTTCTCGTGATCCAGCTCTTTTGCATGTCTCCTCCATCACCACCGTAACGGTTTCTGCCAGGCTTCTTTCAGCTCGCCCAGAGTCGCCTTAACGCACGTTTTTCCATCCAACCCATAGACACGAAACGCCTTATCTTTAGAGATACAGCCGATGAGGCCGAACTCAAGGCCTTTTAAAAGCCGTTCGAAATCTTTTTGGCGCTTCTTATCAACCTCAACGATAAAACGCGAATTTGATTCCGAAAACAGGACAAAATCATCCCGCCTGTTTTTATTCCTGCGCTCACGCTGCGTGACGGCGTAAGGGACTTCCGACACAAACAACTCCATTCCCAGCCCGCCGGCAAAAGCCATTTCAGCAGCTGCCACTGCCAAACCTCCGTCGGAACAGTCGTGCATGGCCTTGACCAGCCCGAGGCCCGAAGCTTTACTTAACGCTTCAAAGGCGCGTTTCGCCTTGCCGGTATTTACTCTCGGGACAACATTACCTATGACGCCGGATAAATCGTAATAATGAGAGCCTCCCAATTCGTCAAAGGTAGGGCCGACTATATACACAAGATCACCGGCCTCCTTGGCGTACATGGATACCGTAGAGCGCACGTCTTTGGTGACCGCGATAGCCGAGATCAAAAGTGTGCCGGGTATAGATATGGACCTGTTTTCAAGCGTGTATTCGTTGTAAAGGCTGTCCTTGCCTGAGATAAATGGCACGCCGAAACCTTTCGCGGCCGCGTAACAACCGTAGGCCGCTCTTACCAAAGCGCCCAGCCTGTCCGGTTTATCGGGATTGCCCCAGCAGAAATTATCCAGCACCGCCACTTCTTCAAGCGAGCCTCCCGTCGCGATGATCTGGCGCAGCGCTTCATCCACGCAGGAAGCAGCCATCCAGTACGGATCGATAAAGCCGAACCTGAAGTTTATCCCGTTAGAAACGATCAAGCCGCGCTTTGAGCCTGCGACCGGAGTTACCACGCTGGCGTCGGAAGGGCCGTCTCCGTCGATACCGGCTAACGGTTTTAAAACCGACCCTCCCTGTACTTCATGGTCATACTGCCTGATTATCCATTCCTTGGAACAGATATCATAATGTGAAAGCAGCTTTAGCAAACTGCCGGTAAGGTCTTTTACGCAAGGGAAAACCGGCTCCCGATGGACAGGCTGTATGAATACCGCTTTTTTTTCTACCGGGGGAAGCCCGTGGTGCAGGAATTGCATATCCAGCTCGCATACCGGAGTATCCCGGTAATAAAGCCGCAGCTTCTTTGTGGCGTCGAATTCCCCGATCACCGTGGCTTCGACATCCTCTCCCGAGAAAACATCCATCAGCGCATCTATCTTACTCCTGGCCACGGAAAGCACCATCCTCTCCTGGGATTCGGATATCCATATTTCCATATAGGAAAGGCCTTCGTATTTCAAGGGGACTTTCTCAAGATCCACTCTCGCCCCTAACTCCTCGCCCATCTCCCCTACCGCGCTGGAAAGCCCCCCCGCCCCGCAGTCGGTGATGGCATTATAGAGGCCCCTGTCCCG
>JBFZAN010000032.1:0-8313 GCA_041309005.1 Candidatus Omnitrophota bacterium | reverse complement strand
TTTTCCGCGGTCTCCGCAAAGATATTGGCGATCTGCTCATACCCCTCTTTCCTCGCGGCGCTGGCAAAATAGGTATATCTGTTCCTTGCCTGGGATTCTCCGGCGAATGCCGCAAGAAGGTTTTTCTCCGTCCTTGTCCCTTTGATCGATTTAGCCATGGTGGCTCCTTTCTTTTTTTGTTCCCCTTAGAGCATTTGCGACTCAATGCGTTTTATGAGCAGTTCAGCGTCTTTTATAACGGAGGCGGGCAGCAGCTTGGAAGTCTCGATCTCCTGCTTAAGCGACCTCATCACGCTCAAGAATCGTTTAATGGTCGCCTGCCTTCTCTGCGCCCTTGCCTCTTCGGGCTCGAGCTCTTTTCTCTCCCTGATCAGCGCAGTCAGGTCTTTTTTCAGTTCGCCTGCGTCCTTGCCCTTTTCGAATACCGCCTTCCTGAAATCCTCGTATTCTCCTTCACCGAGCATCTTTTTGCTCTTCGCCATCCTCAGCACGTTGACCGATTCAAGGGTTGGCGCAACTGCTGCAGGCGTTGACTCGGCAGTATCTTTTTTCAGGTAGCCAGGTTCTTCTTTTTCGAGAAAATAATACGACCTCAACAGCTTCATTGCGGTCTGTTTTTTTATCCCTATCTCCTTTGAAGTATAGGCGTCGAACGTGGCATAACCCCACTCCTTGTAGAGCTTGTCTTTCCAGACCGAATAGAGCGCCTGGCCCAGCTCGACCCAGGAAGTCTTGAATTGTTTCACGCTTTCCAGGATCCGGTAGCGAAGCGAATTCCTGTCAAGGCCTTCCATCTTTTGCTCTAAATTCTCCAGCGATCTTGTTTTTAAGGCCATAGCAACCCTTGGTCAGTTAAAACTTTTCCCAATGCAGCACTTCTTTCAATGCGCGCTTTTTATGCGCGGGCATTTTCTCCAGCGGCCAGCCTATCGATATAAGGCTTACCAGCTTCATATCCTGCGGTGCCCCCAGCAAGCCGCTCACCCGGGCAGCATACGGCTTCTTGTCCCCGGCAACCCAGCAGGCCCCGAGGCCCATGTCGCTTGCTACGAGCAGCATGTTTTCAGTCGCCGCGCAGCCGTCTTCCAGGTAATATTTGGTGTCCCGGCAGAAGAGGGCAATACAGCAGGCCGCTTCTTTGATGAATGAGCCGTTGACTGCGAGTGTCCCTAATTCCAGCAAAACCTGCCTGTCGGTAACCACCACGAACTCCCACGGCTCAACCCCTCGCGCGGTGGGGGCCCGCCTGCCGGCATCTACGACCTTCTCTAAAAGCGCCCTCTCGACCGGCTTGGCGCTATATGCGCGGGTGCTCGCCCTATTGCGTACGCAGTCAAAAGTTTCCATGGCAATCGTCAGGATTTTTTTTCTTCTTTTTTCTTTCTGTATTCTTCCAGGATTTTCTGGGTGACTTCGGAAGGCACCTGCTGATACTTGTCAAACTCCATCGAGGCGTTGGCCCTGCCGCTGGTAAGGGAGCGGAATGCCGTCGCATAGCCGAACATTTCCGCGATCGGCGCCTCCGCGGTGATGACCTTTTGCTTGCCCTTGGCGTCCATATTCATGATCTTGCCCCTGCGCGAACAGATGTAGCCGACCACGCTGTTCACGAATTCTTCGGGCGTGGTGACTTCCAGCGCCGCGTACGGCTCAAGAAGTATGGGCTCTGCCTTTAAAAACGCCTCTTTAAACCCGATGCTGGCGGCGATCTTGAACGCCAACTCCGAAGAATCGACTTCGTGGAATGAACCGTCGACCAGGCTGACCTGGATATCCACCACCGGGTATCCCGCGTACACCCCTTTTTGCAAGGCCTCGATAAGGCCTTTCTCGACTGACGGAATAAACGACTTAGGGATCGCTCCCCCCTTAATGGCGTCGATGAATTTAAAACCCTCCCCTGCGGCCTGTGGCGCGATCTCCAGCACCACATGGCCGTATTGGCCCCTGCCTCCTGTCTGCCTGATATACTTGCCCTCGGCAGAGGACGGTTTAAGGATAGTTTCGCGATAGGCGACCTTGGGCTGGCCTATGATAGCTTCTACGCCGAATTCCTCTTTCAGCCTGTCCACAATGATCTCCAGGTGCAATTCGCCCATACCGGTAAGGATCGTCTCCCTGGTTTCCTCGTCTGATTGCACGATGAACGTGGGGTCTTCTTCAGTAAGCCTTGCCAAAGCCCTGCCCATTTTATCCTGGTCAGACCTGCTCTTGGGAGAGATACTCAAAGAAACCACCGGAGTAGGGAATTCCATAGCTTCAAGGAGCACGGGATTATCGGGGTCGCAAAGCGTGTGTCCCGTCACCGTATTGCCAAGACCGATCACCGCCACTATGTCTCCCGCGAAGGCGTACTCGATATTCTCCCGCTGGTTAGCGTGCATCTGCACGATCCTTCCGATCCGCTCTTTTTTGTTCTTTGTCGAGTTAAGGATATAGGAACCTGTCTTCAGTACCCCTGAATAGATCCTCACGTAAACGAGCTTTCCCATATGCGGGTCAGCCTGGACCTTGAATGCAAGCGCAGCCAGGGGCTCCCCGGCCTGCGGCGCCCTTAGAAGCGTCTTTTCAGCGTCATCGGGGTCATGGCCCGTCACAGCCGGAAGGTCTGCCGGAGAAGGAAGATAAAGCGTGACCGCGTCGAGTAATTTCTGTATACCTTTATTCTTATATGCCGCCCCGCATAATAACGGCACCATTTTATTTGCAATGGTGCCTGCGCGGATTACCGGAACAAGGTCTTCTTTGGTCACTGACGACTCTGATTCCAGAAACTTCTTCATCAACGCATCGTCGAAAGATGCCGCTTTTTCTACCATCATATGCCGGTATTGCGCCGCGGTTTCAGCGTATTCCTGGGGGATCTCTTCTACGCGGAAATCCTTGCCCTGGGATTCTTCTTCATAGAGGTACGCTTTCATCTCCACGAGATCGACCACCCCGCGGAATACATCTTCGGCCCCGATCGGGATTACCAGGGGGACCACGTTACCCTCTAAGTCATTTTCAATTGCCTTGAGCACGCCGTAGAAATCTGCGCCCACCCGGTCCATTTTATTGATAAATGCGATCTTCGGGACATTGTATTTGTTTGACTGGTGCCAGACCGTTTCTGATTGGGGTTCAACTCCTCCTACCGCGCAAAATACCGCGACCGCGCCGTCCAGCACGCGAAGCGAACGCTCTACCTCAACGGTAAAATCAACGTGGCCGGGGGTATCGATGATATTTATCCTGTGGTCCTTCCATGCGCAGGTAGTCGCGGCAGCGGTAATAGTAATACCCCTCTCCTGCTCCTGCTTCATCCAATCCATGATCGCCTTTCCTTCATGCACTTCCCCTATTTTATGAGTACGGCCCGTGTAGAACAGGATGCGCTCGGTAACCGTGGTCTTACCGGCGTCAATATGAGCCATGATCCCGATATTCCTTATTTTATCAAGGCTTATCTTCGGAACCGGCAGAGGCTCTTTTTCTGAAGCCTTCTCTTCCTCAATCTTGGGTTCCGGTTCAGGTTCCGGTTCAGGTCCAGGCTCAAGTTCCGGTTCCGGTTCAGGTCCAGGCGCGGGTTCAACCTCAGGCGCGGGCCCGGCTTCAGCTACGGGCACGGCTTCAGGCTCAGCCACAGGTTCAATTTTTTCCTGGACAGCCTCCACCTCAGGAAGTTCTTGCGCGATGGGCTCGCTTACCTGAGGTTCACAGGGTTTTTCTTCCTCGTCTTCAAAGTGTTTTTTGCTCAACAACTGGCTTTTCAGCTTAACCAGCTCTTCGACCAGCCCCCTGGTCTTGGCGTCTTTCTCGTCAAGCTCCTTCTCAAGTTCCGTGTACTCTTCATTAAGCTTGTTGAACTCCTGCTTAGGCACCCATTCGCTTATCTTTTCCTTCTTCTTGAATTGGTCAACGGTCAGGCTCATCGTCTTAAGTTCCTGCGCGTACCTGTCTATCTGGTGTTTTGATGCCTCAATCTGGTCTGATTTTTCTTTGATATCTTTTTCGAGCAGCTGGATCTTCTCATTCGCTTCCCGGATATCCCTGTTCAAGTTAACGTTCTTGCTGAACTCCTCCTGGAGCTCCTGCTCCTTGGCGCCGAATTTATTCTTATAGTCCAGGACTTCTTCTTTCGCTTTCGTGAGCATCTCTTCCGATTTCGCTACCCACTCGTCCCTTCTCGACAGCTCGGCCTTGAGTTCCCATTCTTTCTTTTGCCAGGTTTGCGACTCTTGCTGCAATGCCGTTCTTTCCGCCTTCAGTTTTTCAAGCTCGCTCTGCAAGGAATCGATGGAAGACCCAAGCTTGACGATCTTTTCGTCCTTGGAAAATGCTTCGCGCTTCTCTCCCGCCGATGAAACGCCGGAATCTTCCGGAACAAGCAGCACGTACGCCCCTAAGCCGACCGCCGCCAGTAATGTGCATACCACGAAGATGGTGATCATTCATTCCCCCCTGAAGCGGGCGTATAGCGCTCCGCTTACCAGATGCCGTACTCTACCATAAAACAGGCGCGTGAAGTAACGGTAATTCCGCTTTTTTTCGCATTCGCTATCGCAAGATCCGATTCGGACCCCGGCTGCATCCAGATCTCCCTTATACCCATCTGTCTGCATTGTTCCACTACTTTCTCGGTAACCCGGGAAGGCACTACGGTAATGACTATATCGGGGACTCGCTCCATATCCAGCAGGTCTCTATAGATCTTCTCTCCCAGGATCTTGCCCCCGGCGGGATTCACCCCCTTTACTTTGAAACCGTGTTTAATGAGGTCCCTGAATATCTTATACCCGAACTTCTCTTCTTTCCTCGATACGCCCACGACCGCAATATCTTTATCGTGTATATGCGCCATAAGCACTTATAGTATCATAACTCGCATTGACCGACAATATATTTTCAGCAAAAACCGTAAAAAAACAATGGCACTTTATACGTAAAGTGCCATTGCAGTCTGAGGTATTTGCATAGCATACCGCGGATATATTTTTTACAAGCGGACTCATCCGGTATTTTTCGTTCTATCCGCAAAAAGAAATCCGCTGTTACGCGCTACCTGCCACAATAACCAGCCGCCCGACACAAGGCAAAGCAGCATGAAGAATACCGCGAAACCCCTGAAAATAAACGCGCACCAGGAATCGTATTGAAGTATATGCATCTTTCCTAACAGATAATTCCAGTCGTGTATCGCGCCCTCCCCGCCGAAAGGGCTGACCAGCGTCAACTGCATCGCGCGCGCATCGCCTGAGTATCTGGCTATGTCAAAAAAGTTGGTAGAGAGCCAGCCAAAGCAAAGGCAGATGGCGAAGAAATCGTTTTGCCTGTAGAAATTTATGACCGACGCCATAGGCGCGATCAACTGCAAAAGCGTGCCGCCAAGTATCCCCATAAAACCGCCTAAAGGAGCAAACACAAGATGTCCCAGCTCGTGTATCGCAAGATTAAGCCAGGAAAGAACGCTCCCATACTCAGCGTCGGCTGACTGCCTCGCCAGCACATAGGCGAACCAGAGCAATAAAAGCAGCCTCACCGGCCAGCTTTTTTGCCTTGACCAGTCTATCGCCAGAGCCTTGACCCCGATCACCCATTCCCGCAACATGTATTCGCCCTTTAAAAAAACGGCCCCGCCTGCGCGATGCGGCGGGGCCGGCATGTTTCCTTCTTATTTTGTACCACGCGCTACTCTATCGGAATAGTAATAACGGTGCCTGCTTTGAGCTTGTTGGGATTCTTGATCTTGTCTTTATTTATCTCATAGAGGTATTTCCACCTGTAGCCTTTTCCCAGCTGGCTCGCCGCTATCTTCCAAAGGGTGTCGCCCTTCTGGATCGTATATTCCCTGGTAGAGACTTTTACCTTACTTTCTACCTCGACCTCTTTTTCCTCGATATACTTTCCTTCTTCGATCTTCTTCGCCTCTTCCGGAGGAGCGCCTTCATACGGCATCATCACTTCTTCTACCTGCGCGATCATGAACTGGGCGTTCCTGTCTTTCTGCATGCCTACCAGGTCGGTGATCGGAGCGACCGCGTCGAGTTTTCCTCTTGAAATGATGCGTATGCGGCTTTTCGGTATTCCGCTGTCCAGCATATATTTCTCGACTGTCGCCGCGCGCTCCCTGCCTAATTTCTCGTTATAGGTTTCTGAACCCCTGGTATCGCAGTTGCCGGTGATAAGGATATCCGTTTCGGGGTTCCTGTTTAAAGTCTTCACCGCTTCAAGAAGGATATCCTTGGCGTCCTGCCTGAGGGCCGATTTATTGTAGTCGAAGTATACCTTTACGTTCTTGAGTATCTTCCTGATCAGTAGCGACGGCCTTAATTCGTGTGGCTTTGGGGGCGGAAGCTCTTCCGACTTGTAATCGAAGATGATCTTGTACAGGTACACGTATCCGCGGTTTCCCCACGGCTTGACCTGTCCGGGCTCGGCAGGCCACCACCAGTAACCGCCGCGCTCCTCGTCTTTTACCGGAGAAGGCTTGGCGTCGCTGGGCCACCATGCGAATTTTTTCTGCAACGCATCGAGCTCGGCCTTACGCCGCGCCTGCCTGTCTACTGAAGCGCACCCGTAGAGGCCGCCCAGCATGAACGCAATGAACGCTACAAACAGTATAACCTTTTTTTTTGACATATCCCCTACCTCCTTGATAGAGCACAGAACACTTTGTGAAGTTGTTTCACGTTTTGCTCTATTATACTACCGACAAGGCTAAATTCAAGATATTAATTTTGGCAAGGAATTTTAAAGAACCGTACGTAAGACAGCATATCCTCACCTGGCCCGCGCGTGCGATCCGGGGCCAAGCGTTTAGGATAGAAAACGTTTCTTTATTCTTTGACCGTTATCGCGTTGACCGGACATTGGTCAGCCGCGTCCTTGCAGGAATCCATTGCCGCCTCAGCCACTTTATCGACAAACGCGACTGCCTTATCGTTTTCCATTTTAAAAACTTCCGGACATACCTGTACGCATAAGGTACAACCAATGCATGTTTCTGGATCAACTATTGCTTTCATTTCCTTCCTCTCGTTACCTGATATTTGTTGAACAAAATTACCCTACCTTGATTTCTTTCGAGCTTTGCCACAACCCGTGGATATTACAAAAACTTGACGCGTAGATCGTCCCGGGTTTATCGGTTTTAAAACTCAAGGATACCTCATGGTGGGTATACACCGTGCTTGTGTCCGGCCCCTGGACCGATTCTCCGTGAGCCGAGAATTCCGCCCTCCCGATCTGGTAGGAGAACTTTTCTCCCTGAGGAAGGAAATATACCTCTATCCAGCGGATATGATGCTCGGTCTTATTGGGGTGGCCTATTTCCTTGCCTACGGTCGCATTGACTCTGAACAATTCGCCTTTTTTAACGGTATCGGGCGCCTCCAGGAGAGGGACGTGTTTTTCCTTTTTCCAATCGGCGCTCTGGAATAATCCACTGAAATCCGGCATCCCCGCTCTCCTTTCTTTATTTGCCCAGAAGCAAAGACAGCTCGACCACGTGTTCCTGTTCGTCGAGTATCACGTGGCGTATCTCATGTTCCAGCGTCTCGGCCTCATACTGAAGCTTATCCTTATTGCTTAGGACCTTGTTGTAGATCTGCTTGTAGAAATCGATAGCGTCCTTTTCGCCTTTAAGGTTCACCTCCAGGATCTTTACGGTATCGCCGGCCTTATGCGTTTCTGCGAGGCTCATCACCGGCTCTCCGCCGAGATAACTTCCGATGAGGTTGCGGAACTTTTCTTCGTGTTTTGCTTCGTCCGAGGCGATCTCTTTCAGGCGCTCGATCACCGGTTCCGCTTCGATGCCCTTGATCAGTTCCGCGTGGGCCAGATACTGGATCCGCGCGGCGTGCTCCAATTCGAGCGCGTGGTTAAGCAATGATACCAATTCTTCCTTGATGCCGGCCATACTATCCTCCTTTGTTAGCCGTTACTTTTTAAAAAGGGAAGCGTGATAATGAACGCCGCTCCCTCCTGCTGCTTGCTTTCGATGGAAATAGAGCCGTTATATCTTTTGATGATATCGCTTGTTATCGCAAGGCCAAGCCCCGAGCCCTTGCCCGCCGGCTTGGTGGTAAAAAAAGGCCGGAAGATCATCGCGCGGGCTTCTTCGGAAATCCCGGGGCCCGTATCCTTGAATACTATCTCCAGCGCGTTATCGCAAAGAGCGGTATGGATACTGAGCGAACCGCCGTTTCCCATTGCCTCGCAGGCGTTCTTGATGATATTATTGAACGCGATCTTTAATTTATGGTCGGGTAACCCGGGTAAACCCGGTGAAAAATATTTTTTTACCGTGAGTGCGCGAGAGGAGATAAAAAG
>JBFZAN010000031.1:0-63663 GCA_041309005.1 Candidatus Omnitrophota bacterium | reverse complement strand
TCCACGGCGATGGCGTTCTCTAAAGACTCTTTGCTGATGATATCCAAAGGCTTGATCTGTTTCTTCACCAGCTCGACGATCCGTTCACCGCTTGCCTCGGCGATCCTGCGCTTCTTGGCGGAGCCCGCAAGTCCGGTGCCGCAGCCGGGCAAAGACATCCCCATGGTTTCGGTGAGACAAGCCATGGTATTGGCGGTATAAAGGCCCTGACAGGAACCTGCTCCGGGGCAGGCTTCCATCTCAAGGCACACCAGGTCTTCGGGAGAGATCTCGCCTCGTTTCGCGCGCGCGAGGCCTTCGTACGTATCATGCACGAAAGCGAGCTTCTTCTTCCTGAAGCGGCCCGAAAGCATGGGGCCTGCGGTCACGATGATCGCGGGGATGTTCAAACGCGCAACACCCATAAGCATGCCGGGAGTGATCTTGTCGCAATTGGTCAGGCAGACTATGCCGTCAAGTGAGTGGGCGTTACAAACCGTCTCGATGGTATCGGCCACGATTTCTCTGAGCGCAAGCGGATAACACATGCCTAAATGGCCCATCGCGATGCCGTCGCAAATGCCCGGCACCCCGAAAAGGAACGGCACGCCCCCGCCGTAACAGACGCCGCGCTCTATAAAGCGCTCAAGGTCGCGCATGCCGATGTGGCCGGGGATAAGGTCGGTAAAGGACGTCGCGATGCCTATAAAAGGCCTGCCGAGGTCTTTCCTGCTTAACCCCGTGGCGTGTAAAAGCGCCCGGTGAGGGACCCGCTCCAATCCTTTTTTGACGTTATCTGAACGCATAATTGTACCCCTCTCTGGTGGCGGAAAATCAGTCCGCGCCTTCTCCGTCGTGCACTACCTCCGGACCCTCAAGGCGCTTGCGGGTAATGACGCGCTTGAGAGTAATGAACTTATCGACAACTTCCTTGTTGTTGACGCAATTAAGCTTTTTAAAGAGGAATTCGAATTTAGCCTCTATTTCCCCTGCGATCGCCAGGCGGACTTCTCCGGGCAGGCTCATGATCTCTTTCTTGAAAGGGCCGAGGGCTTTTTTACGCGCCTTGTAGTAGAACTGTTCATCGGAATCGCCCTCTTTGCGCTCTGACTGCGCGTTGGCTTTAAGCCATTCGTAGATCTTGGCTTTCAGCGCTGCGGGAAAATGCGCGCTCTCATAAATCATGTTCTGGAATTCCGTAGCAAGGTGCACTTCCAGGGTATTGTTCTCAGGGAAGTTATGGAAAAGTTCTGACGGCAATGTCGAAGCGCCGTGCTGCACCGCGCCGCCCAGGCCGAACTCTTTTTGCGCGAGGTCCGAAAGCGTCTTAAGCGTGTTAAAATCGAGTTTTACTTCGGCGATGCTGCCGTCGGCCTTGACCACGCCGCCGTGAGAGGTGCCGGTCTGCACCGAGATCTTACTGATACCCACGAGGCCTTTACGCAGCCTTTCGCGGAAGCCTTCCATGAACGCGCGCAGGTCATCGGGGTTGGAGTTCTGATGGCCGACCTCGCCGATCTCACCGCCCACCGATACCGTGACGCCGCGAGGCTCAATGCGGCGTATGAGCTGGGTCAGCTTGGCGCAGACCTCGTAGTTATCTTTCTGCTGCTGCTTGACCTTGGGCTTTGAGAGGTCTACCAAAGTCGATGAATCGATGTCGATATTATAGAACCCCGCCTCGATGGCATCGGCGATCAGGGCCTGCAAGCCCTGCATTTCTTTTTCGGGGTCTTCCTTGAATTTCTTGGCGTTTGCCTGGGTGTGGTCGGCCTGGATGAACACCGGCCCCTTCCAGCCTTCTTTGACCGCGGCCGCAAGCACCACGGCCGCATACTCTACGGGAGGCTGAGCCGTATAGCCCATCTCTGACTTGGCGATCTCAAAGATGAACGCCCCGGCGTTGTTCCTTTTGGCGACCCTAAACATCGCGGCCGCCAGGTCGTAGGTAAGGCTCCTCAAGTTCACCGCCGGCACCGTAAAACCGCTGTATTCATTCCTGCCCCGGGCCATATACAATTCATGAATGCTTGAAGGGTAAATGCCTTTTTTGTACGCGATGGTAATGATCTTCTTGGCGAGCTTCTTTTTTGCCGCGGCGTCATCGCTCATTACCAGCTCCATTACGATCTTATCGATATCCAAAGGTTTTCTTCCCATTTCTGCGTACCCTCCAGTTTAGCTGATCCGGCTTTTCTCCCTCACGTTATGTGAGCACTTTTATAAGGTGATACAATCTTTCGACTTCTATCTCTTTTTTTGTGATGGCGAATTCAAGGTCTACCGTCACTACCTCACCCTTGTTCAGCCCTACGGCCTTATCCGTCTCGCCGCGAAGCAGCGCGTCCACTGCCTCCGGGCCAAGGCGAAGCGCCAGGTCGCGGCTTGCCGCGGTAGGACGGCCTCCTCTTTGAATATGGCCCAGTATCACTGCCCTGGTCTCAAGGCCGGTGAGGCCGGTGATCTTTTTCGCCAGCTCAGGCGCCGTGCCCGCGCCTTCCGCGACCACGATGATCCAGCTGATCTTGCCTTTCTCGTAGCCCCGCTTGATATCGGCGCAGACCCTTTCCAGGTCAAGCTTCTTTTCGGGAATAATGACGTCTTCGCAGCCGCCTGCCAGAGCCACTTGCAGGGCGATAAAGCCCGATTCTCTTCCCATTACCTCGACTACGAAAATCCGCTCCATGGAAGTCGCGGTGTCGCGGATATTATCGATAGCGGCAAGCGCGGTGTTGATGGCGGTGTCCGAGCCGATAGTGGTGTCGATGCCGCTTACGTCATTATCTATGGAAGCCGGTATCCCTACGCAGGCCACCCCGTATTTTTTGTAAAATGCATGTGCGCCGGTGAACGTGCCGTTTCCGCCGATGGCGATGAAGGCGTCTATGCCGTGCTTTTTAATGGTCTGGAAAGCCTTTGCCTTGCCTTCGTCGGTCTTAAACTCCGGGCAGCGGGCGGTCTTTAAGATCGTGCCGCCCTGGTTAATGATGCCGGAAACGGAGCGGTGGTCTAACAATTTCAGCTCTTCATTGATCAAACCCTGGTAGCCGCGGAGTACCCCCACCACAGCCAGTTCTTTACTGGTGCAATAACGCACGACGCTGCGCACGCAGGCGTTCATGCCGGGGGCGTCTCCGCCTGCCGTGAGCACCGCTATTTTCTTTATGGACATCTGCCTATAACCCTTCTACCTGCATTTCCCGCGGATGTTCGACGGTATAGCCGTACGTTATCTCTTTCTTCTCGCCGTGGTTTAATTCCAGCTCCCAAAGCCAGACGCCTTTTTTGTCCTTCCAATCTTTCTCTTTCGGCTCAAGAGAAACCTGTCCCATCTTTACCTTGATGCGGTCGTCCTGGGGCACGGGCATCGCTTCAAATAATTTTAACCTGATCTTTTTTGATTTATAATTCTCTACACTGAGCTTATACCTGTATGCCGTGCGCCTGGTGGGGGAGGGGATATTGCCGATAATCGTCTCATCGACTTTCTTCTCGATCTCTTCCCTCTTGACTTTCACGTTCTCATCCACTCCCAGATAAAGGTCGAAGGTCTCAGCCGGCGATATGGAATCGATGCTCGAAGAGCCGACGAAATCGCCGTCCAGGAACACATTGACCCTGCCCGCCAAAAGCTGCAGGTCTTTGGCGTTGGCCACTTTGCTCAACAGGTACGCGTTAAGTGACGCCTTAGGATACGCGGAATATTCGAAGTCGGCCTTCAATGATTGGGAGGATATCGGCAATTTCTGCTCCGAACCATCCGACTTGATATCGGCCTTGCGGGGTATTGTATAGACTACCGCGATCCCCTTTTCCTGCGCGTAGGCGTATAAAGGCTCGCTTTCCTGCAACGCGTCCATCCCGCCCAGAGCCATAACGGCGTTCTTTGTTTTCTCAAAAGGAGCCCCCCTCAACGCTTGCGCTTCGGAATAATCCATTTTGCGTTCCAGGCTCAAATGCCTGGGAAGATACGGCTTTAAGAGCCAGGAGCGCACTTCAGCCATCCTGCCGCCTACCGCGGGCTTGGCCGTGGACAAAGACACCTCAACTGCGTTCCAGTCCTCGCCCGTAGTCTGCCTGACTATCCCGAACGAGGCCAGTTCCACGACCGATCTTTCAAAATCTGCCCTGGCGTCATAGATCGGCTGCCAGGAAGCGCCCCGAACCAGATACGAAACTTCAAGTTCGAACGCAGCCGGTTTTGCAAGCTGCGCCTCTACTTCTATCGAATGCTTCATTTTTTGAGCGGGGCCTGAAATCTGCGCGAGCTCTTTCTTTAACACCTCAATCCTCTCCCGCAGGTCCCTGTTCCTTAATTCGCATTCCATCACGGCCGATGAATTATCCTTGAGCCTGGTATCCAGGAACTTAAGCGTATCATCCAGGTCCTTGACCGAAGGCATCTTGGTGACAAGGTCCTGAGGAATCTGCCTGTTCGAGAACAGCCGGATGGAATCAAGAAAGTTCTTTTCGTCCAGGAAAATATTTTTCAGGTTGGAAGAGCTTTTGACCTCATCTTCGAGCTTGCGGATTTCCTGCTTCAACTGTTGTATCTTAAGCGATGGGTCATCTTTAAGGAATTCTTTTTTCAGCTGGACGCTCAGGATCTTGACGCCCTCGTTGCCGGGCGCCGAAACCCTCAAAGAATTTTCATCGACTTCGGGGATAATATCGGGAAATACGACGGTATAGTGTCCGGGGTTTAATTTGAGCGCTGCGGTGCGGGTGATCAGGGCGGAATCGGGATACACGGTCACCCTGCTGATAGAAGAATCTGCCGTAAGCTCAGCGCACGTCCCGGCCGCTAGGCACACGGTGAAAATAAGAAAGAAGATCGGAAAAATTATGCCCGGTTTCCTCATGCTGCCTCCCTTTGTATACCTGCACAAGACCCGATACCCGGGACCGGAAACTACGTCCCCATCTCCCAACTTGAGAGATACCGCTTCTGCTCCGCGGTCAGCGTGTCTATTTTGATCCCCATGGACCTTAATTTAAGGTAGGCGATATTGCTGTCGATGTCTTCGGGGACTTTATAGACCGCGTGTTCAAGCTTTTTATAATGCTTACCTATATATTCCGCGCTCAACGCCTGGTTCGCGAAAGACATGTCCATCACGCTTGCCGGATGGCCCTCTGCCGCAGCGAGGTTGATCAGGCGGCCTTCGCCCAGGAGGTATATCCTGCGGCCGCTCTTCAAGGTATATTCTTCGACAAAATCCCGCATCGCTCTTCTATGCTTCGATAGCTGCTTGAGGCCGGGGATATCTATCTCCACGTTGAAGTGGCCTGAGTTGCAGACGATCGCGCCGTCTTTCATGGATAAGAAATGCTCTTTACGGACCACGTTGATGTCTCCGGTTACCGTAACAAATATGTCGCCGATCCTGGAAGCTTCTTTTATCGGCATCACCCGGAAACCGTCCATCACCGCTTCCAGCGCCTTTAAAGGCGATATTTCGACCACGATCACATCCGCGCCCATGCCTTTGGCGCGCATGGCAGCGCCCCTGCCGCACCAGCCGTAACCGCAAACCACTATACTTGAGCCCGCCAGTAATTTATTCGTGGCGCGGATTATCCCGTCTATGGTAGACTGCCCCGTGCCGTAGCGATTATCGAAGAGGTGTTTGGTCTGGGCGTCGTTCACTGCGATGATGGGATAGCGTAATTTGCCCTCGTTGGCCAGGGCCCTTAACCGTATGACACCCGTGGTCGTCTCTTCTGTGCCGCCGATGATGTTGGCGTGGCGTACGACAGGGCGTTTATGTATGGTACTGACAAGGTCCGCGCCGTCATCCATGGTAATGTCAGGTTTGATCGAAAGCGCAGACTCCATATGCGCGTAATACGTCTTGGTATCTTCGCCTTTTATTGAGAATACGCCAATTTTAAGATGCCTCGCTAAAGAAGCGGCGACATCATCCTGGGTAGAGAGGGGGTTGGAGGCGCATAGCGCGACGGTAGCGCCGCCTGATTTCAGTACCTCCATAAGCACGGCGGTTTCAGTGGTCACGTGCAGGCAGCAGGCGACCTTTAATCCCGAAAGCGGCTTTTCTTTTTTAAAACGCTCCTGGATAAGCCGAAGCACCGGCATGTTATTGCCCGCCCACTCGATCCGCAACGCTCCCTTTTTAGCTAACGCGATATCTTTAACGTCGTATTTCATACACACTCCTTGCGATTATGGCAAAATTACAATTTCGCTGCCTGTTTTTTCAAGGTTACCGCCTTGTCGGTAAGTTCCCAGGTGAATTCCGGCTCGGTCCTGCCGAAGTGGCCGTAACAGGCCGTTTTCTTATAGATCGGCCGCAAGAGCTCAAGCGAGGAGATCATCCCCTGGGGGGTGAGGTCGAAATTCTGACGGATGAGCTTAATGAAGTCTGCTTCCTGGAGCTTGCCCGTGCCGGAGGTATCGACCATTATCGCAAGCGGGTCCGCGCGGCCGATGACATACGCCAGATGCACGAGGCATTTGTCGGCGAGGCCCGCGGCAACGATATTCTTGGCTACGTAACGCGCCATGTAGGCTGCGGAACGGTCAACCTTGGTGGGGTCTTTCCCCGAGAAGGCGCCGCCGCCCGGAGCAGCCGCTCCGCCGTAGGTATCCACTACGATCTTCCTGCCCGTCATGCCGGTATCAGACTGGGGGCCGCCGATAACGAATTTACCGGTTTCATTGACGTAATACTTTGTGTTTTTATCGATGTATTCCTTTAATATAGGCTTGGCGATAACATCGATCATTTCCTGGCGCGCTTTCTTGGTGATCTTCGCCTTTGAAGAATCGAGGATATCGTCCGTATGCTGGCAGGCCATGACCACCGAATCCACTCTCTTGGGGTGGCCGTCGTGGTACTCCACCGATACCTGCGATTTGCAATCCGGGCCGAGGTATTTTAATTTACCTTCTCTCCTTACCTGCGCCATGCGGCGGACCAGTTTATGCGACAGTATTATAGGTAAGGGCATCAGCTCTTCTGTTTCGCGGCAGGCAAACCCCACCATGAAGCCCTGATCACCCGCGCCGCCGGCATTCACGCCCTGGGCGATGTCCGGGGACTGGCTGTTGATGGTATTGACGATGGCGCAGGTATGATAATCAAAGCCGTACTTGGGATGAGTATAGCCAATCTCTCGTATGACGCTACGGGCAAGTCTTTGTATATCGACATAGCTGGTCGTGGTGATCTCGCCCCCCACGATCAACAGCCCCATGGTCACATAGGTCTCGCAGGCGACCCTGCCGTAGGGGTCCTGCTTCAAGACTTCGTCTAATACCGCATCGGATATCTGGTCGCAGAGTTTATCCGGATGGCCTTCTCCTACTGATTCCGACGTAAAATAATGCCTACGCATACACCAGCCTCCTTTTTATTTGAACTTCTTTTTTGCCTCTTCAAATACCTTGTGTTGACCTATATCGTACCATTTGCCGCTGAAGACAAACCCGTAGACCGATTCTTTTTTCCTTAGCCAGTCTATGTAGAGACCTATCGCGTCATACTGGCCTTTTCTTTCTTCCATATATTTTTTAACCAGCCCTATTTTCCCTTTCGGAAAGTAATAGAGGCACATCGCTGCCAGCGTCGAAGCCGGATTGAGGGGCTTTTCCTTGAAATCGACGATCCGTTTTTCCCTGTCGAGCTTGATCACGCCGTAATTGCGGGCACGCAACTTGTTCCCCACGTCGTATATGCCCAGCGCAGGATACGGCGCATGCTCCCTGGCGAACGACAAGAAGGCATCCAGGCCCGAGTCGAATATATTGTCCCCTCCCAAGACCAGAAAATCATCCCCTATGCGCTTTGAGGCGATCACAAAATACATATCCCCTATCGCCCCGCGCCTGTCATCTTTGGTCTTGGTCAGATCATCGACTAAGGTTATTTTTTTTCCGCAGGCAAGGGACTGTTTCCACTTTCTGAAAAGGCCGATGAATTTGCTGTTGGTCACTACGAAGATCTCGTCTATGCTTTTTACGCGCGAGAGCTTCTCTATGCCGTAGTCGATGATGGGCCTGCCGTCGACCGGAAGCAACGGCTTCGGGAAATCTCTAGTCAAAGGATACAGCCGCGTGGCATATCCGGCAGCCAATATCAATGCTTTCATGCATCACCCTCTAATGCAACAGTTCCCTTAATTTTGACTGAATGAATTCCTCTATTTCTTTTCCCGTAGACAGCGTCAAGGCCGTATGCGCGATATCCTGGACCTGCCCTGAAGTCACCGAACGCACGAGGTATTTTATTTCAGGGATGGCCAAAGGCGGCATACTGAATTCATCGAGGCCAAGCCCCAGGAGCAAAAGTACCGACGCGGGTTCGCTGGCCATTTCCCCGCACATGCCTACCTTGATATTGGCGGCGTGCGCTGAATCGATGATATTCTTGACCAGCCTTAAGACTGCCGGATGCATAGGCTCATACAGGTACGCGATCTTCTCGTTCGTCCTGTCGACGGCCAAAGAATACTGGATCAGGTCATTGGTGCCTATGCTGAAGAAATCCGCTTCGGTTGCCAGCAGGTCGGCGGTCATTGCCGCTGAAGGAACCTCTATCATCGCCCCTACTTCGATAGCTTCGTCAAAAGGCGTATTTTCAGTTTTTAATTCCTGCTTTGCGTCATCGAGTATTTTCTTGGCCTGTTTTAATTCTTCTATACCGGAGATCATCGGGTACATAAGCTTCAGTTTCCCGTACACAGACGCCTTGAGTATGGCCCGTAATTGTAATTTGAATATATCCGGCCTCGCGAGGCAGAACCTGATGGCGCGCCAGCCTAAAAAGGGGCGCATTTCTTTTGGCACTTCGAACTGGGAAAGAAACTTGTCGCCTCCCAGATCGAGCGTGCGTATGATCACCGAATAAGGGGCCATGTGCTCCGCGACAAACTTGTAGGCCTGGAAATGCTCTTCTTCCGAAGGAAGGTCTTTCCTGTTCATGTAGAAGAATTCCGTCCGGTAGAGGCCGATGCCCTGGCCTCCGTGCTGCCTTACCGAAGGCACTTCATCAGGGAATTCGATATTGCCGCTTATCTGTATAGTCCTGCCGTCAAGGGTGACCGCGGGCAGGTCGGTCACGGACAAAAACTTTTCGGCAATACCTTTAAGCTTAAGGTCTTCCTGCCTGTAGCGGCTTAAGGTTTCTTCGTCGGGATCGACGATTACGATACCCATGCTGCCGTCCAAAATTAGCATGTCGCCGCTTTTGATCCTGGAGGTCGCCTCCTCAGCGCCTACTACCGCCGGGATCTCAAGTGACTTAGCCATGATCGCGGTATGAGAGGTCTTGCCTCCTATATCGGTCACGAAACCGCTTACCATCTGTTTATGCATCGCCGCCGTATCCGAAGGGGAAAGGTCATGCGCCACTACGATGATCTTCTCTTTCAGATCGCTTAGACTCTTCTGTTCTTTACCAAGGAGGTTACGCAAGATCCTTTTACCCACATCATTGATATCGGAGGTGCGCTCTTTTAGGTACTCGTCCTCAATCCTTGAAAACACATCAATATATTTCTTTAAGACTTCGGAAAATATATACGCGACATTCAGATGGTCTTTCTTAAGGCGCGAGATCACCTCTTCGATGAGCATGCGGTCTTCCAATACCAGAAGATGGGCGTTAAATATATCGGCTTCCTGCTGGCCTATCTCCTGGGATATCTTCCTCTGCAGTTCGATGATCTCTTTTCTCGTCTGGATAAGGGCTTCTTCAAAGAGTTGTATCTGCAAAGGCACCTCTTCGGGCTTTATTTCCTGCCGCGCGACCGCGTAGTCTTCTTTGCCGATCTTGTATGCCGGCCCGATACTGATCCCTGAGGCTGCCGGTATTCCCTTAAATTGCATCATGTGATTTATTCCTCGCTGCTGATAAGTTTCTCGAGCGCATCTATTGCAAGCTGCGCGTCAGACCCTTCAGCTTCGATCTCAATGGCAGAACCCTGCTCTGCGCCCAACATAAGGATACCCATGATAGATTTTCCGTTGACTTTTTCTTTATCGCGCGCAATAGTTATGTTCGAATCGAATTTATTTGCGACCTGCACAAAAACCGCCGCGGGGCGCGCGTGCAACCCTTGTTTATTCTTGACTGTCAGCGTTTTCTTGATAAGCGTCATAGTTTAAATTTCTTCTATAAAACCGAAAATGATCCTTGCTAATTTCAACGGGTCATGTCGTATCACGTCGGCCGTGGCGACGATATCGTCTTCGATAACGCGGTATCCCATATTCTCCATAGCCTTCCTGTCATTGACTACGGGGAAGGCGTTCTCCTGCTCATACCGTTTCAAAAGCGCAACTGGGATTTTCCCCGTGTTCACTATACAATAATCCAGGGCTTTCGCGTGGCTATGTTTGATAATCGTCTTTACGTGCACAGATGCGGCGTAACCGTCCGTCTCTCCCGGCTGGGTCATCACATTACAGACATACACCTTAATCGCTTTTGAGGCGACGATACTGTTAGTGATCCCTTTTATAAGGAGATTGGGAATGATACTTGTGTACAGCGAACCGGGTCCCAAGACAATGATGTCCGCCTCCTCTATCGCCCTTACCGCCTCAGGGGTGGCTTCAGGCTGACCTGGCCTTAAGAATACTTTCTCTATTGGGATCCTTGCCTTAGGGATCTTCTCCTCGCCCTCGGTGGTAGAGCCGTCCGTATAATGCGCCACCAGCATCACGTTACTTAACGTGGAAGGTATCACCTGGCCTCGTAACGCCAGTACCTTACTGGTCTCCTTGATCGCCTTCTCGAAATCCCCGGTCAATCTTGTCATCGCGGTAATAAAAAGATTGCCGAAATTATGTCCCGCCAGCTCCGAGCCTTTATCAAAACGGAACTGGAACAGGTCCCGCATCATGGTCGAAGCGTCCGCGAGCGCGACCAGGCAATTACGGATATCACCCGGCGGCAGCATATCGAACTGCTGCCTCAGGCGTCCGGAGGAACCTCCGTCATCGGCGACGGTCACTATCGCGGTAATGTTGGAACTGTACTCCTTAAGGCCTGACAAAAGCACCGCTAAGCCGGTGCCTCCTCCCACCGTGACGATCTTAGGCCCCTGGCTGAGCAGTTTTTTTTGATAGAGAATATCGACCAGCTCTTTGCCTTTAAAGGCCGGTATGAAGGCAGTGATAAATGAGCGCATCAGGCGCTTGATGCCC
This sequence comes from Candidatus Omnitrophota bacterium, assembly GCA_041309005.1. GTDB lineage: Bacteria > Omnitrophota > Gorgyraeia > Gygaellales > Profunditerraquicolaceae > PPR-0468. The sequence goes on along the minus strand of JBFZAN010000031.1, from coordinate 52,511 downwards.
AGTATCACGATGACCACGCCTGAAACTGTTACTACGACGTCCAGCGAACGGATAATCCAGTATTCCTCGTTACGAAGGCTGCTTGAACCGATGATCACCAGGATGATGCCGAACGCGCTTAATCCTATCCATCTCTTTATCCCCATACCGGGATAAAGCCATTTGAAGACACTCTTTAGCCTGGTTACGGCTTGCGCGATATTAGAGCTTTTCATCTTCCTGGGCTATGGTTTTGAGGATAGCTTTATCATCTTCGCACGCACGCAGGTTGTCACGAAAATATTTGTCTTTAAAAAGACGGGAAATGCGCGCCAACGCTTTCAAATGAGGGCCCGCGGAATCCTGCGGAGCTGCCAGTAAAAAAAAGATATACACCGGCTCTCCGTCTAAAGAATCAAAATCCACGCCTTTTTTGGAAAGCCCGAAAGCGCCCACCAGCTTGCTGACGCAGTCGGTCTTCGCGTGGGGTATGGCGATGCCCTGGCCTATCGCGGTAGAGCCCAACGACTCTCTTTCCATAAGCGCATCTATTATTTTGTTCCGGCTGTTCTTTTCGATATCCCCCGCGCCGACCAGCGCATCAACGAGCTCTTTTACTATATCTTCTTTCTTGCTCGTCTTGATATCAGCCAATATCGCTTTCTTCGACAGAAAATCTATGATCTTCATGCATCTTCTCCTTTTTCCAAACCTGGTGTTGAAACGTACAAAACCCGGCGACGAACTATAAAGCGGGAGACGGGGATCGAACCCGCGACATTCACGTTGGCAACGTGATGCTCTACCAACTGAGCTACTCCCGCAAATCTTTACTTTCCCGGCCTTCGAGCGCTTCAATAATGCGGACGAAGGGATTTGAACCCCTAAGGGTTGCCCCAATAGCTCCTAAGGCTATCGCGTATGCCAGTTCCGCCACGTCCGCATGATCTTACTCTATTCCTGGCAGTGCGGAATCAATCCTTCCCCTTGCATAAACGCTTGTAAATTTCTGTCGCTTCGCCCCTGAAATTTCCTACGCATGCATCGGGGTTGATTTTTCCCACATACGGTGGGAAAATCCTATGAGCCACCCGCGACTCGAACGCGGCACACCCACCTTAAAAGGGTGGTGCTCTACCAGATGAGCTAGTGGCCCGAATTTAACCTCTTAATCAATGCTCTAGCACTTCTTTTTCTTTCGCCTTAAGCACTTCATCCACCCTAGCGATATATTTATCAACAAGCTTCTGCAATTCTTCGACACCCTTGAATTTATCGTCTTCGGTAATTACCTTGTCTTTCTCTGATTTTTCTAAGAGCTCTTTCGCATCGCGCCTTATAGTCCTGAGGGAAATCCTGCCTTCTTCGGAGATTTTGTGGATACCCTTCACGAGCTCCTGGCGCCTTTCCTGAGAAAGCGCCGGCACTGAAAGCCTTATCACTTTACCGTCATTGTTAGGCGTTATTCCCAGGTTTGATTTTAGTATCGCCTTTTCGATCTCCGCGATCGCCGTAATATCCCAGGGCTGTATCACGATGAGATGCGGGTCGGGTACGGAAATTGAAGCCAACTGCTTAATTAAAGTAGGTGTTCCATAATAATCTATATGCAGGCCTTCCACGATATGGGGACTTGCCCTGCCCGTTCTTATTTCTGAAAATTCACGGCTTACAAAGTCGACGGCCTTCTTCATTTTATCTTCAGTAGCGTGCAATACTTCCCTGGTAGTCATTGCTACCTCCTTTTATCTCATCCCTAGAAACTCTTACCTTAATTTAACACACGATGGTGCCGATCTTTTCCCCCAGAGTAACACGCCTGATATTGCCTTCTCTGGTGAGATTGAACACCACGATCGGTAACTTATTGTCCATGCAGAGGCTGACTGCGGTCGCATCCATGACCTTAAGGCTTTTCTTTAATACATCTATGTATTTCAATCTCGAGAACTTCTTCGCGTCTTTAACCTTCATCGGATCAGCAGAATACACGCCGTCCACTTTTGTCGCTTTAAGTATCACATCGGCGTTTATCTCCATCGCTCTCAACGCCGCGGCGGTATCGGTCGTAAAATAAGGATTCCCCGTTCCCGCAACAAATATCACAACCCTTCCCTTTTCCAAATGCCTTATCGCCCTTCGCCTGATGTAAGGTTCGGCAACCCTCTGCATCTCTATCGCGGTCATAACACGGGTAGGAACCCCGATTTTTTCCAGAACGTTTTGCAAAGCCAAACCGTTGATCACAGTTGCGAGCATACCCATGTAATCGGCTACTGAACGGTCCATATCAAGGCCGAGAGAAGCGGTGTTCTCCTGGCCCCTGAAGATATTACCTCCGCCCAGTATCAGGGCGACGTCAACTTTTAGGTCTCTTATTTCTTTTATCTGGCGGGCAATGGAAGCGAGGACGGAATTGTCTATTCCATGAAGCCTTTTACCCTGCAGCGCTTCTCCGCTTAACTTCAGGACTATCCTTTTATAGATGGGATGAGACATTATTCGCCGACTTTATAACGCGTGAACCTGCGGATGAGGATATTTTCCCCGATTTTGGCTACGATGCTCGCTAAATAATCTTCTACGGTGAGGCCGGGGTCCTTCACGAATGGCTGCGCGAGCAGGCACTGTTCCTTGAAAAAAAGCTCTTTATCTTTCTGATCAGCCAGCACTTCCTGGGGAACATCCTCTTTTTTGATATACTGTGGTTTACATGCCGCTATCTGCATAGCCAGGTCTTTGGTGAACTGGCAGAAGTCGCTGTTTCGGGCCACAAAATCGGTTTCGCAACCGACCTCTAAGAGCACCCCGATCTTATTGCCCATATGCACATACGCTTCTATCCTGCCGTCTTTTACCAGCCTCCCCTGCTTATTGGCGGCTATTTCAAGACCTCTTTTACGCAAGAATTCCACGGCCTTCTTTTTATCGCCTGCCGATTCCTGCAGCGCCTTTTTGCAGTCCATGACGCTCGCGGAGGTCATCTCCCGCAGTTCTTTGATCGATTCAACCGGTATCTTCATTGCGGCTACGCCTTCTTTCTGACTTTTGTTTTATCGTCTGAGGCCTGCCTTGCCTTGGCTTTCTTGGAGTTCTTTGCCTCTTCCTCGCTCATTTCTGTCGTTTCCACTATTTCTTCGATCTCCTTGATCTTGACTTCCTCTTCGGGGCCGATTCCCGTTTTTTCCGCTTCCTGTTTACCTGTTTTTATCGCGACCCCCGATTCGGAAAGGTACGAAAGGAACTTTTTGCGGCCTTCAATGATGCTGTCTGCGATAAGGCTGGAGATCAATCGTATGGATTTCGTGGCATCGTCGTTACCGGCGATAGGGTACGTGATGAGGTCAGGATTGGAATTGGTGTCGATAAGGCCTATCACCGGGATAGACAATCTTCTTGCTTCCTTTACCGCGGTCTCTTCCTTCTTGGTATCGACGATAAAGATCGCTTTCGGCGGCCGCTCCATCTGCACGATGCCGGAAAAATTCTTTTTCAATTTAACCAGCTCCTTCTCAAGGAGCGCGACTTCTTTCTTGGTGAGCTTCTGGCAGGTGCCGTCCTCTTTCATCTTTTCTATTTCTTTTAAACGGTTAATGCTCTTTTTGATCGTGGCGAGGTTGGTAAGCAGACCGCCCGGCCAGCGCTCAGTGACGTAATACATCCCGCAGCGGATCGCTTCCTGCCGTACCACTTCCTGGGCCTGCTTTTTTGTCCCCACAAAAAGCACTGTTTCTCCCCTGGACGCCAGGTCCAGCAGAAAATCCCTTGCTTTATTGACGCTTTCTTCGGTTTTTTCTAAATCGATGATGTAAATGCCGCTTCTCTGCCCGAAAATGAACTTTTTCATCTTCGGATTCCAGCGGGATACCTTATGGCCAAAATGGACACCCGCTTCCAAAAATTGTTTGATTATATCTGAAGGCAAGCTTGATCCCTCCTCTCAAAATGGTTAAATAGCTGGCTTTAAGTTAGTTTTATAAGTATAACATATTTTTTTTAAGATGCAACTATTTTTGCAGCTCAATCTTTGCCCTTAGGCCCGTCTCCCATCATGCCCTGGGCTCCCTGCATTAACCCTTTCATGTCAAGCCCCTGATAAGAAAACTTCTCGTATCCTGGAGGAAGCTCAAACAGGCTGTCGGGCTGCCGGCCTAAAGCAATATTCCTGTATTCCATCATCCAACTGCCGTCTTCTGCGGCTGTCCTCACGGGTATCTTGAAGCCTTTGACGATCCAGATAAACGCGGACACCTTCTGGTTATTGTTCTCATACACCACCCTGTATTTATCCGCCTGCTTGCCGTCTATGGTATCCTGCCCTATACGCGTCCTTTCCAGCTCGCCGGGCATCTTTCCTTTCGCGGCGTCCACAGCTTTTGCGTCAAGGGGCATCTCCATATACATTTTTTGCTCCGGCATGAGCACCAATACGGCGCTTTTATCCATCCTGGTGATAGTGACCACGCCCTCCGCTTCCATCCTGGACTTTTCCCCGGAAACAAAGATCTTTCCCTTGAATTCTCCCGCCCGGCTGCGTGATACCATATCGGCAGAAAAATCCTCCAGTTGGTCCGCAGCCCCTGCGCACGGGGATAAATATCCCAACAGCAGTAAAAAACAAAGTATTTGTATATGTTTCCTCATTTTCCCCTTTCTTAGGTTATTTTTTCTTTTTTGACTGAATCTTTTCATAACTGCAGAAAATGGTGGCCAGGAGAGTGGGAATAGGCAGGATAAACGCCAGGTCAAATTCACTTTTGGCGTTCAAGGTATAGATACTGATCGCAAGCAATGAGAAATACCAGAATATCCTCCTTGCAAGCTTCAGGCCGAACCCGTCGCCAAAACAATATCCCACAAACAGCGTAAATAGGCTCAGTGAAAAGAATTGCATGAATAAAGTATTTGCCATACCTGCCTCCCGCGCAAAAGAGCGCGCTTTTTATTATTATACCAGAGAAACGGGGTAAAGGGAAAGTAAAAACGGCCTTACTGCTCTATCTCCCGGACAGGCGCACGTAGCGATTTCTTCTGCGAGTGCCTGCGCTTGGCTTCCAGGATCCTGCGTTTTAAGGTCAAAGGCCTGCCGCGCCTGCGCCGCTTTATTCTTTCAACGCGCTGCCTTTCCTCTTTCTTCTTTCCCTCAAAAAACTCTTCAATCTTGCCTCTCAAAAGCCTTCTGGCAATAACACGGTTTAAGGCCTGTGAGCGCATTTGCTGGCACCTGACTTCAATTCCCGTAGGAATATGCCTCAAATGGACGCACGTAGAGGTCTTATTGACATTCTGGCCCCCCGGCCCTTTTGACCTCACGAACCTTTCGATGATATCTTCTTCCCTGATTTCCAAAGGCACTATCTCATCAAAAGGCGCCGGAACCGCAAGGTTCATGGAGCACCCGGGTCTTCGAGCATGCCGATAAAACTGGCGATCTGACGCTTGCATTCTTCGTCTATCTTGACAAAGGCTATGCCTAGACGGTACTGGCCCTGCTCGTTCACAACGCTATGGCGAACCTCTCCCATCACCTCGACCACTCCGTAGTAACCGATCCCTTTTTTCTCCGGCCTGGTCAAGGTAAATCTTACCCAGAGTACGGTCGCCGCAGGAATGCTGCGCTCGGTCACGATACTTAAACCGCCCTCGCTTATGTCAAGCATATGCGCCTGGGCTTCGCCCTCTAAAGTCTGTATCCTGACTTCCGGGGGCTCGCTTTTCCTATAGGTCACAGTGAGGCCCACCTTTACCCTCCTGAACCTGCGTCTTTCCTGCCCCTTATAATTATTCTCCATTATCGATAGCCTTACTAAGGACTTCCGGTTAACCAATGGCCCATGCATGCCGCGGCCGCGATTACCATAATTGTACTGCTAAATAGGTTTTTTTCAAGAAAAACAAAGTTTGCAGAATAGGATTATCTGCATAGATAAAAAAACGGGCAGTTCTGGCATTGACGGCTGTCTTCTTCGTCAGCCGTAAATGCGACGCCGGGATCTATTATTTCCGCCAGAAGCGAACCCATTGCCTCAAAGTAGGTCGCCATGATCCTTTCTTTATCGCGAAACTGTTCTTGCGTGGTGAAAAGAGGCTTGAGGCTCCCCTCGCTACCAGCCTCCCTGATCGAATACAGCGCGGCGTTGGCCCGTGCGCGGGCAAACCGTTTATCCGAAGAAACCATGTAAAGATAAAGCGGCAATTGAAAAGACCCTATGCTTTCCTTGAGCGCTTCTCTTTGGAAACCAGCGGAAACGATCTTCCCGATGTCCGTAGACGGCAGGCCATCTGCCCCACCCGTTTTATAATCGATCACCAGGAAGCTTGAGTCGTCAAGCCTGTCTATCCTGTCGATGATGGCCTTGAATTTAAACTCCGCGCCGTTAAAAGGTATGGCGAGCCTGAATGTTTTCTCCACGCACACCAGTTCTTTGACGGGCCTTCGGCGTTCATAGTCCAGCAGTCTCTTCAACCTGAATTCGAGCACTTCCCGGATGAGGAACGAATCGGACCTTGTTTTTCTTTCTATCTCATCGGCGAATTTTTTGTCGAACAGAAGGAAAAAATCTTTTCTGAACGCCTCATCGATACGCGGCTTCTTCCCGACGAAATGCCCCCATGATTCCTGTAACAGTTCATGAATGAACGTTCCTATATCGCGGCCCTGCGGCTCTTCGAGCGAGTCTTCGGCTTCTTTAAGCCCCAGCACGTACTGATAATAAAACCGTAAGGGGCAGCGTAAATACGTGTTGATGCTGGAAGCGGAATACTCAAGGTTTTCTAAAGAACGCAGTATCCCGGGGTCTTTTTTTATTGCTAGGCGCTTGGGAAGGACCTTGACTTTAAACGCTGCCCGGGATACCGGAAGCACCTCTATACGCGTAAGTCTTTTCTGCTCTTCCCAGATAAGCCCCTCGATGAACCTGCTTTTTTCCTTCGTGTCTTTCTCCTGGTAGACAAGATACACGTCCTTGGCGCTCGAGATCAGCCTCCTGAACTGATAATGCTGGATCTCCTCTTCTTTTTCCAGCCGGTTTAAGCCCAGGGAGACCATCACCTCTCTGGGGATCAGAGGCTCGTATATCTTTAACGCCGGCAGCGCGGTCTCATTCGCGTCCATCACCACTACGCTCTCAAAACTCAAAGAACGGGTCTCTAACAGCCCCAGTATCTGAAGGCCTTTAAGCGGAGAGCCGGAAAATGATATCAGCTCGTTGCCTAAGGCATGGCGGAATATCCTGAACATATCGTCCTGCGTAAAGGGCTCGCGGCTGAAAGACGCGTTTTCGAATTTTTCTTTTAGCTCGAACAGCTTCTGGGCCATTTTCAGATTGAGCGGATAGCTCGACAGGAAGCTTTTCCTGGTGAGCGTTTCCAGCAACCCCGAGAGCGCGGCGCAGAATTGAAAGAAATCACCCACCTTTTCCCAGGAATAAAATAAAAGCGTATGCAGCGCGCGCAGCGCCTGCTTCAATTCATCGGTACTTACTTCGATGTCCATCCTTTTCATGGTCGTAAGCGCAAGGTCATACACGTCTTTGGTATGTTCTATTTCGGTGAGGGAAGTAAACAGGCTGCCCCCGAGTGAAGTTTTTTCTATGCCCGAGAGGATCTCTTCGATCTTATGCACAAGCACCCTGGTCACGGAAGGGTTGGGAAAGATTTTTAAATTCTTTATCAACGGGTGGCTTACAACCCGCAGGTAATCCTTTGAGTAGTAAGCGCCACCGCCTCTGGTTTCCTGGGCCTTAAACACAGCTTCCAGGAGCGAATACAGGGAGCTTCTCTTGAGAGGATACCCCATGGATACGTTAAAATCCTCGACCTCTCCTCCAATTTCACACAGAAGGGGTATTATATGCTCGGGCAAGGGCAATACGATCGCCGTCTTCTCAAGACGGGGGATCTTACGGATGACCTCCCTGACCAGACAGGCCTCGGAATGGACATCAAACCCTGCCAGGACGCTAAGGCGATATTCTGGCGGCTTGTCTTCTGCGGGTTTTATGCGGCAGGAAAAAAGCTTCGCGGCATCCTTGAGCACGCTCCATTGGTCTTCATCGCCCTGGAAAATAAGCAGGGCGGCGTTCCTTTCGTAGAGCTTTTTTATGATATCCTGCTCTGTTTTGTGCAGGTAAAAAAAACCGCAGAAAATGATATGATCAAATTCCGCGAAGGTAATGTCCTGGATAGAGCGACTGCAGGATAGATACATGAGCCCCCTGGAATAGGCGTTACGGCCGGCCAATGCACGATGGTAGGCTTCACGCAGCGACACGATACTGCCCAGCAGCGCGTTGATATTCTCCGGGACATCGTAACCTATCCTGGCTTTAAGCTGTATGGTTTCAAGCGGCTGCGTCCCTGTATCTTCCAGGTCCAGCTGCTCGATAAAGGTAAGGATCTCCCTTGCCCAGGGCAGAAATCTGGAAAAACTGCCCCTGCCTTCAAGGATATCCGGCGCCACCTCTTGAGCGAGACTATAGATGAGATGGCAGGCGTCCAGGTCCGAGATCCTGGTAAAGGCGCCTTTTTTCAAGACGCAGTACTCTATGAATTCATCTACCGAAAAGAACGCCGGAGAAAAAAAACCGCGCCCTATGCGCCGGGAGAGTTCTTTCTTCAGGAAAAGAGACGGCCGCTTGCCGCCGAACACAAAAGAAAGCCTTGAAACATCTTTACCTCGCTTCAGGAAACGGGATTCTATAAAATCTGCGAGATTGTCTATGAAATCTTCGCTTTCGCTATAGGAGATTACCTGTTCCATTGACTTCCTCTGTGCTTGCGTCGTCCAGATACATCAAGATGCCCCTGATCGCCTTATCCGGGTATACTTCCTTGACGCTGCGCATATACTCTACAACCTGCTCGCGGTAAGGAGCGTCCTTTTCCCTGGCGCTCTTATAATCAATTATCACTGCCTCCTGCGCGTTAACGATCAACCTGTCAATCCTGTGCGTATTCCCGAAAGCGTCTACGATCTCTTTCTCCGTAAATACAAAACCTTCGGCCACGTCAAAATAGCGTTCAAGTTCTGGGCGCTCCAACAGGTTCCGCAAAAGAGGCTCCAAGCCATCGAAATCGCGGATAGCAGGAAAACGGCAGCGCGCCAATTCCAGCGCCTGACGCAGCAAAAAGTCTTTATCCTGCTTTTGGCCGTGGAGGTTGCCGATACGGGAAAGCGCGAAGTGTAAAACCTCACCCCTTACGATCTTATCCCTTGACTCAAGCAGGTGCTCATCGATAAACTCATCCCTCAAAAGATGGATCCAGTCCTTATATTCGCTGGGCGCTATTGCCACGATCGCCCGTTCGGGACTACGGGCTCCCTTAAACTCGCGCTTGCTGCCGGATTCCAGCGGCTCCTGCGGCAAAAGGAGGCTCGCAAGACCCGCGCCTTTATGGCTGCCGGGTGATGAAAAAATGTACAACTCTTCTTTCGCCCTTGTAAAAGCGACATAGATCCCGTTTAATTCATCGATCAGCGACTTCACGTATTCCCTGGCGGAAATCGCCGACAACGAAGGCGAGAATTGCGCGTATTTCTTTTTTACGTATACGAGCTTAAGCGACGCTTCGTCCGCGATGACCACTTCCTGCTCAAGTTTCAGCTCCATTTCCAGAAATGGTATGATCACCACGGGGAATTCCAGCCCCTTGGCTTTATGAATAGTAAGGATCTTAACGGAATCGCTCTCGGCGGCGTTGACATAGAGCTCATCGGATGGGGCTTTTTCAAAAAACTCAAGGAACAACGAAATACTCGCGTTTTCCTCCTCCTGAGCTTTGATAAGCTCAAGGAATTTCATGAAAAAACCCTGGTACCCCGGAAACCGGTGCAACACGCTGAATTTACCCAGTACGCTTATCACCAGTTCATAGAGAGGCACGAACCCCACGCTCCTGAAGAATTCTTCGAGGTATCCTTCCCAGACCGAAGCATACCGCGCGCGGAATTCTCTATACATGTACGACGCGTCCCTGCCTTTCTCTTTAAAATCAAGAATAAACTCCTGGACCGCCTCCCTGGTGAGCCCGGCGCCCGCAAGGAATATATCCCCGAGTATAAAAGAGGCGAACGCCAGGTTATCGATAGGCGAATTAAGAAAGGTAAGCAGCGAGACAAGCTCCTTGATGAACGAATTCTGCCTTATATCGAGGGTCTTTTCCGACTCCGCGGGGATGGCCTTTTCCAGGAGCCACGAGGTAAGCAGCTGGACCTGATCATTCTTCCTTGCCAGAAGCGCAACCTCTTTCAGGGGGAACCTCGCACGCAGTTCCCCGATAAGACGATACAGCGCTTCTTTCAACAGGCGGTTTCTTTCCTCCCTGCTTCCTGCGTAAATCGGCGTAACCGATACATATCCCGCATCGTTGCCTTTTTTGAAACTTTGACGGGAATCTTTAAACACCCCCACTATCTCTTGCGTGTCATCGTCGGAAAGCGCAAAGCCCGACGTTCCTTTCTCTTCCTTCCTGCCGAGAAATTCTTTGAGGTTGTCTTCGGAGAAAACCGTGTTGTTGAACTCGACTATCTCTTTCTGGCTTCGGTAATTCACGGCCAACGGTTCTTCGGTCAGGTTGAAATCACGGTATTGTTTTTTTAGCGCGTCCATGAGGGATATCGAACCGCCCCTGAACCTGTAGATCGCCTGCTTCCTATCGCCTACATAGAAAAGGGAACCGCCGGTAGAAAGCGCCTCTTCAACCATAAGCGAAAGATTGCCCCACTGCAAGCCCGAGGTATCCTGAAATTCATCGATAAGGAAATGGCTGAAACGGCAGGCAAGCCGGTAATACAGTTCGGGCAGGCCTAATGATTTCTCGTCAAAAAGACTGCGTGCCTGTTTATTAAGCCCCTCCAGAAACAGCACATCGTCTTTGCGCGAGACCGCCTTCAGATCACTTGCCACCTGATTAAAAATGCCAACGTAGTAATTGAACATCGAAGCCGACTCTTGTTCGCAAAGTTCGGTGAGGGCTCCCCTTATCTTACACCACAGCTTTTGCGCTTCGGGAGGGATCAATACGCCCTTATTGACCGGAAGGGCATCCCGTTTAAAAAAGTCTGATACCCTCTCTATGCCGAACGTCTCGGCGTTACGCTCAAGAAAATAATCCAGGTTATTGCGGAATGCCTTGTGGACGCCTTCGGGAAGACCTTCGCGAAGCGCACGCATCAGCTTAAGAATGCGCTTCTTCTGCGAGATCAAATCAGCGGCCTGCGTCTTGCTGGGCGCAAACTCGAGCGCATACTGGTTGCTTTTCAGGAATAAGGAATCAAGGGCTTTTAAAATATTCTGTTTCGGGAACCATCCGGCCTTATTTTCTATGAAAAGATACTGCGTGATGAACCCTGAAAAAAGCCCTAAAACCTCCTTATCGCAAGCGGCTTTGTCTATGAGCCTGTCGAGGCTAAAGGATAGATAGTCCCTGTAGTTTTCTTTTGTCTTGAACGCCGATGAGAGATCAAGCTTGAAGGCGCAGCCGGAGAGTATGGTATTTATGAAGCTGTCGATCGTCTGGACCTGAAAAAAATTATAGTTGCGTATCACGTAGTCCATGATCGCGCCTGCTTTCCTGCGGGCGAACGCTTCTTCCACGCCCAGCGACGAAAGGATATCTTCTTTCTCCGCGCGGCTTGAAAACGCATCCAGCGCTATTTTCTTCAGGAATTCCATGATACGCTCTTTCATCTCGATCGCGGCTTTATTGGTGAAGGTGATGGCGAGGATGGCCTGCAAAGGAATGGCGTCGGGGCCAAGGAGAGGATTTATGAGGAGTTTGATGTATCTCTTTGCCAATGCGTATGTTTTGCCCGAACCCGCGGAGGCTTCTACTACGCATACTTGCGGCGATACTGAAGATCTGGCTATCTGTGCGCGGCTCATGGATTCATTTTACCTTGACAAAGCCTTATTTTCAAGTATACTTTAGTTTCAGGAAAATCAGGGTATTTTTAAAGATACGACTAAACGGAGTGAGTAGACATGCTTAAAAAATGCGCTATATGCGGAAAGGGCTGGCTTACGGGTAAAAGCGTGGTAAGGAAAGGTCTGGCCAAGAAGAAAGGCGGCACAGGCTCAAAGATAGTCAGAAGCACCAAGCGTAAGTTTTTACCGAACCTTCAAAAAGTCCGCATCCTGCTTAACAACCATCCCCAAAGAGCCTACGTATGCACAAAATGCATCAAGAAAGGCGACCTCAAGAAAGTGTAACGCCGCATCCTGCGGTCATTTGAAGAATATCTCTTTAACCTCCAATATCAGGGACTCTTCTCCTCCCCAGGCATCTATCTGGGGGCTATAGACCAGGTCAAAGAGGTCAGCCTCCTGCAGGCTCTCTTTCAATCTGCGTATGCCAAAGCCTATCGCCTGGCACGTAACCCTTCCGTCAGTAACCCAGAATTTCAACGTCTCCCGCGCCAGCACCCGCGGTTCACCTTTGATCTTAAGGTTTCTTGTATAGAATAAGGGCTGGGGATTCCCCATCCCGAACGGCTCAAGCAGCGCTATTTCTTTTATGAAGCCGTTTTCCAGCGCCGAAAGCGGTAATTCCATATCGATATCGAGGCTGGGCAGCAGGTCCTCAAGCCTTAATTTCTCCCTGGCCAGATGGTTGATCTTATCCCTGAAATCTGCTATGTTGCCCCGGGCTATGGAAAGGCCCGTAGCATGCTGGTGGCCGCCGAAGCCTTCGAGGAGGTCTTTACATTCCAGGATCGCCTCGAAAAGATGGAAATTCTTCACCGAACGGCCGGAGCCTTTGCACACTTCTTCGCCAAGCGAGATCAGGATGGTCGGACGGCAGAACTTCTCCGTGAGTTTCGCGGCGACTATCCCCAATACCCCCGCATGCCAGCCCTCCTTTGCCACTACCATGATCTTATGCTCCTTGAAATTGACTTCTTTATCGATCAGGTCGCCGGCTTCCTCGAGGATCGCGCTTTCTATCTTCTGCCGCGTGCGGTTATGCGACTGTATCAGGGTAACCAGCTTCTCGGCCTCCTGCCTGTGCTCGCTCATCAACAGGTCCAGCGCCACCTCGGCCGTATCGACCCTGCCGCTTGCGTTTATGCGCGGCCCGATTATGTAACTGACGTAACCGGGGGTAATCTTTTTATTTTTTATGCCGCTTGCTTCCATGAGCACTGCCAGTCCGGTCCTGCGGGTGTGAGTAAGTTTCACGAGGCCCGCCTTGGTGATAATGCGGTTCTCTCCCGTCAAAGGAACGGAATCAGCGACCGTGCCAAGCGCCACAAGGTCAAGGTCCTCATCAAGGAGTTCACCGGTGATCGCCTGGCAGAGCTTATATGCCACCCCTACGCCTGCCAGGTACCGGTACCCATAGCCTGAATTATTCATTTTCGGATTGATGACCGCTTGAGCCGCGATCTCCTGCCCCTGGTGCGTCGGTTCATGGTGGTCGGTGATGATCACCTCTACGCCCAGGCGACGTAACTCCCTGATCTCCTCATCGCTATTGGTCCCGCAGTCCGCGGTAATCAGGACTTTGATACCCTCTTCTTTTACGATCCGCAGGATATTGCTGTTCAGGCCATAACCTTCCTTTACCCTGTTGGGGATATAATGGGTTACCCGTAACCCGAGGCCCGTGAGCTTCTCCTCCAACAGCGTAAGCGAGGTCAGGCCATCCACATCATAGTCGCTGAACACCATCACCTTTTCTTTGTTCCTGGCAGCCCTGCGGATGATCTCTACCGCTTTCGGCATATCGCAAAACAGAAAAGGGTCAAGGAGGTCCTTAGGGTCAGGGTTCAGGAATAACGCGGCCTCGGCGCTATTTTCAATACCCCGGTTTATCAATAGCTGCGCGAGTATGCCGGAGATGCCGAGCTCTTCGCTCATTTTCAGGCTGAGCGGTCGGTTGCGGGAAGCGATATTCAATATTTTGTGGGTATACACGCTACATCTCCTCGGGCTTTGAGATGCCCAAGAGGTCAAGGCCGGCCGCAAGCACTACCTGCGTCGCCTCTACCAGCGAAAGACGCGCGTTCGTCAGGCCTTCATCCTGGCCTAATACGCGGTGGCGGTCATAAAATTTGTGGAATTTCTCCGCGGTTTCCTGAAGGTATACGGTGAGCATATAGGGATCGAGCGTCTTGAAGCAAACCTGCAGCATGAAATCAAACTGCCAGAGCTTCTTCACAAGAGCCATCTCTTCCGGTTCCTTCAACAGCTCAAGCGAAGCTTTCTCGCGCGCAAGGTGCGGGGCGGTACGGTTGCGCAGGATACTGCGCATCCTGGCATAGGCGTATTGCACGTAATACACGGGGTTCTCCGAGGTTTGTTTCTTGGCCGTCTCCAGATCAAAGGCCAGGTGGCTCTGGGTCCTGCGCATAAGAAAGAAGAACCTGGCCGCGTCGGTTCCGATTTCATCAAGCACTTCCCTTAACGTGATATACTGGCCCTTGCGGGTAGACATCTCAAGAGGCTTACCTTCCTTAAATATGGAAGCCAGCTGTACTATAATTACCGAAAGGGACTCCGGGTCCTTGCCTTGCGCCTGCACCGCGGCCTTAAGCCGTGCGATGTAGCCGTGGTGATCGGGCCCCCAGAGGTTTATGAGCCATTTGAAATTACGGTTATATTTTTCCCGGTGATAGGCGATATCGGGCGCAAGGTACGTATAGGTCCCGTCGCTCTTTATCACTACCCTGTCCTTGTCATCGCCGAAGGAAGTGGATTTAAACCATAACGCGCCGTCCTGCTCGTACAAAAATCCTTTTTCTTTCAACGCATCCAGGGCCTCCTGTATCTTGCCGCTTTCCCGCAATTCCTTCTGGCTGTACCAGCAATCGAACCTGACCCCGAAATCATCAAGCTCTTTCCTGATTACCTCCAGAATAACGCGCGCGGCGAAATCACCCATCTCTTCGCTTTTTATTTTCTCTTTCTTGGCCTGCCTGGCGATATCATAGATATACTCCCCCTGGTAATAATTTTCAGGGAATTCCGCAGTCTTACCGTCTAATTCCTCAAGGCGCGCCTGGACCGACTCACCCAGTATGGTGATCTGGTTGCCTTCGTCATTCAGGTAATACTCGCGCGCGACCGAATTCCCCAAGCGCGCCAATATATTCGCCAGGACATCGCCTACCACCGCCTGCCTGGCATGGGCGACCGATAAAGGCCCTGTGGGATTAGCGCTCACGAATTCGATCAGCACCGCGCTTCCTTCACCCTGCGTCGACCCGGCAAATGTTTTAGCCGGGCTAAGGATATCATTTAAGCGCTCGTAGAAATATTCGTTGCGCAGATAAAAATTGATAAACCCAGCGCCTTCGGCTTTCGCCTCTTTGAGGCATTCTTTTAGCTGATCGCCGGGGTTAGCGTTTATCTCCTGAGCGATGCGGGTGGCGACGGAAAGAGGGGCTTCTTTTAACAGCCCGCTTAATCTTAGCGCGGTATTGTTGGAGAGGTCTCCGAAGCCGCCGGCCAGAGAAAACTCTACAGGTACCTCACGGGCGTGTATCCTGTCCGCATATAGAGTTTCTACCGCGGTCCTTAAGGCTTCGGTGAGTATATCCTGGATATTCTTTTTCATGTTTCAGTGAAAGATGGGGGAGCGGGTGCGGGGTTTTTGGAGTCAGGCGGGTTTTGCGATCCTTATTTTCTTCGCTTCGGCCCATAAGTGTTCCAACGCATAAAAATCTCTCATCGGCTCATGGAAGATATGCACTACCACCGCGGAATAATCCAATACGATCCAGCCTGACCGATCATTCGCTTCGGCACGAGAGAGAGGCTTGATCTTGTCCTCGAGCAGCCCCTCCTGGATTGAATCCCTTAACGCGTTCACCTGCCGAAGCGATGTGCCGCTTGCGATAACGAAATAATCGCAAAAACTGACAAGCGAACGCATATCCAACATGACTACGTTTTTGGCTTTCTTGTCTTTTGCGATCAGAGCGATGCGCTGAGCTAACTTTCTGGATTCTATGAGTTCCTTACCTTTGCGTATACCGATAAGCCTCTACGCGTATAAGTGTACTTTATAAAAACGTTCTCGCGGTGAAAGTTATTTTTTCCCTAAGATCTTATACATCCCGGTACCACAGTCAGGGCATTTGCCTTTCGCTGCCGCGCGGCCGTTCTTCATCGTGACCTTCTGTTCGTCCTTCATTTCCTTCATATTTTTGCATTTTACGCAATATCCCTTTTCTGCCATTTCTTTCCTCCTTGTTAAACAGATGCTGCTTTTAAAACCAAGATCGAAAATCTCTTTTGAAATATATTATACAATAAAAAGTATGAGGGTCAATGCTTATTTGCGGGGTGATTTGTGCGTTCTTCTTCTATTTCTCCCACAATCTCTTCGATGAGGTCTTCCAGGGTGAGCAACCCTATAGTCTTCTTGTGTTCGTCCACCACGATCGCGATCTGGATCTTGTCCACCTGGAATTTCTTAAGGAGGTCGTTTACCCTGAGGCCCGACTCCACGTAATAGGGCTTATGCACCAGGTCCTGCAGCACGAAAAGCCCTTTATCCCGCAGGATATACAAGAGGTCCCTTGCGTACACGATGCCTATGATATTATCTACGGATCCCGCGTACACCGGAAGCCTGGCGTGGCCCTGTTCCACGAACACATTCAAGAGTTCATCGGGCGTGACAGTAATATTGACGGCCACGATCTTATCTTTCGTCACCATTACCTCGCCGACCTTGGTGTCACCGAATTCAAAGATACGGTGCAGCATCTTTCTTTCTTCGTCGCTTAAGACCCCCTCCTCCTTGCCTACCTCTATCATGAGCCTGATCTCGCCTTCTGTGATCAGGGGCGATCTTTTTGCCGGCTGTAACCGCAGTATCTTAAAGATCAGGTTGCTCGTCCCCGTAAACACGAGAATAACCGGATGAAACAGCTTGATGAACGATTCCATCACCGGCGCCGTGAGCAGCGCGACCTTCTCCGTATGTTTGGTCGCCAGTATCTTGGGGGTGATCTCGCAAAAGATCAGGACGAAAAAAGTCGAAGTCAGCGTGGCAATAACCACCCCCCAGTGATAACCGAGTATATGCACGCAGATCGCCGTAATGATGGCGGAGATCGCGATATTCACGAAATCGTTGCCTATCAGGATGGCCGCTATGAACTTGTCGAGCTTGGTGACCAGCCGCTGGATACTCTGCGAGCGCTTGACGCCCTGGGAGACCATATGGCGCAGCTTTATCTTGCTTAAGCCGATGACCGCGGTCTCCGAAGCCGAGAAAAAGAATGAGACCAGCGCGAAGACGACCAACAACAAGGCTATGAGCGGAAGCAAAAAAGGCATCGTGTCCCCTAGCGTATATGCAACTGGTTGAATAACTCTTTCCGGTTTCCCCGTAGCGGGCCAATCAAAGAAAGATTCAGGTTCTGCTCCTTAAAGATCATGCTCGCGGCCTCGCGTAAATCCTGGCGCTTCAATCTGCGCACTTCTTTGACGATAGTTTCCCGCGAATACGCCTTATCCAGCGCGGCAGTAGACTCGCCTATCCAGAGCATATTGTCAAGGGTGTCCTCCAAAGCGAGTGAAAGCTGTCCTACATAAAAATCTTTGGCGCGCCTGAGTTCGTTTTCACCCACAAGCGCGTGCGCCGTCCGCGTAAGCTCTTTCAAGATCAGATGCAGCCCTTCCTGGACCCGGCGGTTATCTATCCCGGCGTGCACGACGAACGCGCCGGTATCGTGGAAACGCTTGACCGCGGTGCCGATCTCATACGCAAGCCCTCTTTTCTCCCTTAATTCATTGAACAGCCGGCTTGACATATTGGCACCCAGCACCACGTGCAAAAGCCCCAGCGCGTGCTTTAACGGATGGTCTCTTTTAAACGCATGGAACCCCAGCGCCAGGTGCGTCTGTTCCGTCTCTTTGTGCAGGATATTCAGCTGCGGCGCACTTTGCGTTTCTTTTACCTCCAAAAACGTATTTTTGCCGCCTGCTTCCAGCCCCGAAAATATTTTTTCCACTCTTTTTACCAGCTCTGCGTGCGTGACGGCCCCGGCGGCGCTGACTACGATATTCAGAGGCGTATAGTGCTTCTGTTGATACGCCGAAATGCTGTGCTTATCGATGGCGCGTACCGTTTCCGCGGTACCCAGGACGCTTGAACCCAACGGCTGCTTCGGCCAGAGCAGTTCATCGAGCAATTCATAGACGTAGCTCTGGGGAAGGTCCTTGTACATCTTTATCTCTTCGAGAATTACGGTCCGTTCCTTGTCGATCTCCCGCGGCGACAAAAGCGGGTTAAGGACCATGTCGGCAAGGATATCCAGCGCCGTGTACAGGTGGCGCCCCGGCAGCTTTGCCAGAAAGCAGGTAAGCTCTTCAGAGGTAAAGCCGTTCAGGGAACCCCCTACCCCTTCGATGGACTCTTTAATCTTTCGGCAGGAATATCGCTTTGACCCTTTGAAAAGAAGGTGCTCCAGATAGTGGCTTATTCCTTTATCGGCGTCGGATTCATACCTGCCGCCTGTCTTGATCCAGATCCCCAGCGCAGCCGACTGCATGGCAGCCATGCGGTTGGTAACGATCCTTACCCCGTTGTTTACTATAGTTTTTTTATACATTTTTTAAACGCGCGACGAATCTGCTTACATTTTTTACTAAATTCGGGCTCCCGATATTCTGCCTTATCTTTTTCACGATAGCGCTTCCCACTATTACGCCGTCGGAGAATCGTGCCGCCTGGCGGACATGCGCTGGACTGCCGATCCCGAAGCCCACACAAACGGGCTTGTTCGTGCGCTTCTTGATCGCTTCAAGATTCCTGATCAGGTCTTCAGGCAGTGCCTCCCGGAGACCGGTGACGCCGGTCAATGAAACGTAATAGATAAATCCTCTGGATGCCGCCGCAATGGACCGTACCCTCTTCACATCGGTAGTGGGAGCGATAAAAAAGATCGTGTCTAAATTGTTTGGACGCGCCTGACTGATCAAGGAGAGCGCCTCCTCCGGAGGCAGGTCGGGAATGATAATGCCGTCCACACCGGCTTCGGACGCCGCGGCGATGAATCTTTTTTCCCCGAAACACAACACCGGGTTATAGTACGTCATAAAGCAGATGGGCACCTCCACGCGCCTGCGCACCCGCTTGACCAGCTTTACTACATCAGCCAGATGCACGCCTTTTTTTAACGCTTCCTGCGACGCTTCCTGGATGATCGGTCCGTCGGCCATCGGATCGGAAAAAGGAATGCCCAGCTCGATGATATCCACGCCGATCTCTTCAAAGGCGACAATGAGCTTCTCGGTAGTCTCCAGGTCAGGGTAACCTGCGGTGATAAACGCGATAAAGGCTTTTTTCCCGCCCTGTCTTAACCGCCTGAATGTACGCTCGATCCTGTTCATAGCTTTAAGATATCGGCAACGGCGTGCGTGTCCTTATCCCCCCTGCCGGAAAGACACAGTATCACTACCGACTTCCTGCCTGCTGTCTTGGCTAATTTCGTTAAATAGAAAACCGCGTGCGCCGGCTCAAGCGCCGGGATGATGCCTTCTGTCTCGGATAATAATTTGAAACCTTCAAGCGCCTCTTTATCGCTTACCGCCACGTACGAGGCCCTTCCTGTCTTTTTAAAATAGGCGTGCTCCGGGCCTACCCCCGGATAATCGAGGCCCGCGGCAATAGAATGGGCGATCTTTACCTGTCCGAACGCATCTTCCAAAAGATATGATTTCGAACCGTGCAACACTCCGGGGCTGCCCGCGACAAGCGTGGCCGCGTGCTTTCCCGAGGTAAGACCCAGCCCCGCCGCTTCTACGCCGATGAAATTGACCTGGCTATCCTTACGGAACGGATGGAACAACCCCATGGCGTTACTGCCTCCGCCCACGCAAGCGACCAGGTAATCCGGCAGCCTCTTTTCTTTTTTGAGTATCTGCTGCCGCGCCTCCCGGCCTATCACGGATTGAAAGTCCCTGACCATCTCCGGATACGGATGCGGCCCCGCAACAGAACCTATGATATAGTGCGTCTGGCGCACGTTGGTCACCCAGTCCCTGAGCGCTTCGGTCATGGCGTCCTTAAGCGTCCTTGACCCGTTTCTTACAGGGATCACGCGCGCTCCCAAAAGCTTCATGCGAAAGACATTCAGCTTCTGCCTTTCGATATCTTCCGTACCCATGTAGATATCGCAGGCGAGGCCGAACATCGCCGCCACGGTCGCCGTAGCCACCCCGTGCTGGCCCGCGCCTGTTTCGGCAATGATACGCGTTTTTTTCATCCTGAGCGCAAGCAGCACCTGGCCTAACGTATTGTTTATCTTGTGTGCGCCCGTATGCAGGAGGTCCTCTCTCTTTAAATAGATCCTGCCTACCCCTAAGCGCTTGCTGAGGCTGGCAGCCAGATACAACGGCGTCGGCCTGCCCGCGTATTCTTTCAAATAATAGGCGAGGCGGCCCTTAAAGAGCATATCTTTTTTTGCTTCGCTATATTCCTGCTGGAGCTCGGCCAACGCGTGCATAAGCGTTTCAGGTACGAACCTGCCGCCGAAATCGCCGAAATAACCTTTTTTGTCCGGAGTCTTTGAGTCTTTCATCATACGGTGCGATACTGATACAGGTGGAAAAAGTCCCTGAACCTTTCCCATAACGACCTGAAGAACTCGCCAAAATCCTTTAACACGCCTTCCAGCCCTGAACCGTTAAACGGATACGGAACATACTGATAAGGAGGCATATCAAAGATGCCATACATAGCCCTGCAAAAAATAAATTTAAGGATCAATACGCCGAGCGCAAAGGCCGTGATGCACAGCGCCAGGCCGATAAGGACCGCCCCAAGACATCCAAGCAGGCAGCTTCTTATTTTCTTCTTTTTGTTAAGGAACTCGCCGCAGAAACGGCATTTCAAGGCCTCATCCTGTATCTCTTCAGAGCAAAAAGGACATTTCTTCATACGTCTTTAGCGCAGGCTCTTCGCCGCCCTGACGAACTTTCTAATCTTCAGGCGGTCTTTCTTCCCCGGCGTTAACTCAAGGGAGCTGGAAACATCCACCCAGTCCGGCCGGACCGTTTTAATCGCTTTCTTTACGTTCTTTTCGCTAAGGCCACCCGACAGGAAAACAGGTTCTTCTATGTTTCCAAAAGGCGCTACCAGCGACCAGTCGAACTGCTTGCCGGTGCCGCCCTGCCTCTTGGCGTCAAATGTATCAAGAAGAAAAGCGAACGGCTTATACGCCGATACGCGCCGCATATCTATCGTATCTTTCACCCTGAACGCCTTGATTACCTTAAAGCCCTTGAATCTCGCGCAGTAGGCGCTTGATTCATTCCCGTGAAACTGCAAGATGTCAAGATGACAGCGTTTTGCGATGTGTTTTACGGTCTTCTCCCGCGCATTGGCGAATACTCCGATCTTAATGATGCGTCGGGGTAGCCGCCTGATGATCCGTAACGCCCATAGAGGCTCGATATAACGCGGACTCTTCTTATAGAACACGAAACCCAGCGCATCGCAACCGGCATCGACGCAGGCTAACGCGTCTTCCATATTGGTGATACCGCAGATCTTGACTTTTACCATGGCAGCATTTCACCAGCCCATGATCTCTTCTATTTTTCCCCGGGTGTTCCCGGCTTCCATCAAAGCCTGGCCTATCAAAACCGCCTCCACCCCCAGGATCTTCAAAAACAGCACATCCTGGTAATTCGTAAGGCCGCTTTCAACCACCACGGTCTTATCCTTCGGGATAAGGGGAAATAACCTCTCCGTGGTCTTGAGGTCTATTGCAAGCGTATGCAAATCGCGGTTATTGATGCCGATCATCCCTGCCTTAAGGCTCAAGGCCTTCTTCAGTTCTTTTTCCGCATGCGCCTCGATAAGACATTCAAGCCCCACCTCCCCGGCAACGACCGCCAGTTCCTCCAGCTTCTCTTTCGAAAGAATGTCAGCTATCAGCAATATCGCATCCGCGCCCAGGAAACGGGACTCGTATACCTGATAAGGCTCCAGTATGAAATCCTTCCGTAGTACCGGAAGCGCTACGGCGTTTTTTACCTCATTGATAAACGACGGGCTGCCCAGGAAGAAATCTTCTTCCGTCAATACTGAGACCGCCTGCGCGCCGGACTCCTGGTAGACCCGGGCGATTGCCTGGGGATCGAAATCCTGGCGGATCACGCCGCGCGAGGGAGAAGCCTTCTTTATCTCAGCGATCAAAGAGATCGCGTGAGGTTTATTAATCGCCTTCGCAAAAGGCCGAGCAGGCTCAAGCGCCTTTATCCTCTCCTTTAATGTTTCTTCAGGAAAGGCTTGTTTCGCCGATACGAGCCTCTCTTTCTTCTTCAGGATTATTTCCTTTAACGCGTCGTTTTTTTTCATCCTTGTAAAGAATGGCCGTGGGAAAGATCTCTTAATAATTCAAATTTTTCAAGCGCTTTCTTTGCGTCAATGGATTCTTTAGCCAGCGCTATCCCTTCCGGGATAGAGGCAGCCCTATCAGCCGCGCAGAGTGCCGCGGCTGCGTTCAACAAGACGATATCCCTGGCAAAGCCTTCCTGCCCCCCTAACACCTCAAGCAGTATCCTGGCATTATCTCTCGGTGAACCGCCTTCCAGGTCCGAAAGCCTTGCCCTTTTGAAACCGAACTCTTCCGGCGTAATCTCATAGTTCCTGACCGCGCCTTCGAACACTTCAGAGACCTGCGTCTGGGCGGTCGTGGTTATTTCATCGAGGCCGTCTTTACCGTAGACGACCATCGCGTGCACCGTGCCTAACGCAGCCAGCACGCTGGCTACTTTCTGCGTCCAGGCTGAGGAGAATACGCCCACCAGCTGGTGGGTGGCCCCTGCGGGATTAGTGAGAGGACCCAGGATATTAAAAATGGTACGCCTTCCCATCTGGCGCCTGGCTGCCATGGCATATTGCATCGCGGGATGAAAATCAGGCGCGAAGAGAAACGCGATCCCCGCGCTTTCAAGGCACTGTTTCACCGCATCCCGGCCCATGCGGATGTTAACACCCGCGGCCTCCAGGATATCCGCGCTGCCCGAGCGGCTCGATACGGAACGGTTGCCGTGTTTTGCAACGGTTACCCCCGCGCCGCTGGCTACAAACGCTACGATGGTCGAGACATTGAACGTGCCTTTTGTATCTCCCCCCGTGCCGCAGGTGTCCAGTATCACTTTATTTTCTACCGTTATCGCGGTAGCGAACCTGCGCATGACCGACACCGCGGCCGCTATTTCACTTACCGTCTCGCCTTTATCGGCGAGCGCGGTCAGGAAAGAGACGATCTCTTCGGTGTGCGCCTTGCCGCTCATTATCTCTTCCATGGTCTCTTCCATGGAAGAAGCGCTCAGGTCGAGCCTACGGGCTAATTGCGCAGTGGCCTCTACAATCATACCTTAAGAAAGTTAGCAAGGATATCCTTGCCTGCTTTTGTCAAAATGGATTCCGGGTGGAACTGCACCCCCCACACGGGAAATTTCCTATGCGCTAATCCCATGACCTCACCCTCTTTCGTCCAGGCGGTTATTTCCAGACACGAGGGAAGGCTCTTTTTCTGGACCACTAACGAGTGGTAGCGCGTCGCCTCAAATGGATTGGGTATCCCCTTAAAAATCCCTTTACCCGAATGATGGATGAAAGAAGTCTTGCCGTGCATAAGTTTTCTGGCGCCCACAATACGGCCCCCGTACACATACCCGATAGACTGGTGGCCTAAACACACCCCCAGTATGGGCACCTTGCCGGCGAACTCGCGTATCACCGCGCAGGAAATCCCGGCATCTTCGGGCCTGCCCGGCCCGGGAGAGATGACTATCTTTGCAGGCTTATATTTTTTGATCAAAGGAATAGTTATTTTATCGTTCCTGTATACCTTTATAACCTCGCCCAGCTCACCCAGATATTGCACCAGGTTATAGGTAAAAGAATCGTAGTTATCGATCATCAGTACCATCGCTGGCCCCTTATTCCTTCTCTCTCCAGATCCTGGCGCCTAATTTCTGCAACTTACGCTCCAGGTCTTCGTAACCGCGCTCTAAATGGTAAATCCTGGACACGGAAGTCTTGCCGCGGGCAATGAGCCCCGCAAGCACTAAACAGGCCGAAGCCCGAAGGTCAGACGCCATAACCGGAGCGCCTGATAAATATTTCACCCCTTCTACGATCGCGTGGGGGCCTTCCCTCTGGATATGCGCGCCCATGCGGTTAAGCTCGGCAACATGCATGAACCTGTCCGGATATATCTTTTCGGTAATGACGCTGATGCCGCCGGTCACGCTCATCAGGCTCATGATCTGGGCCTGCGCGTCAGTCGGAAAACCTGGGTAAGGCAGCGTCGTGATATTGATCGGCTTAAGCTTCCTCTTTAAGACCGCCCGTATGGAGCTATCGCCTCTATGGATCAGGGCGCCCGCTTCTTCCAGCTTATCAATAAGCGCGCCCAGGTGTTTTGGGGAGGCGTTCTTTATGAGAATATCCCCCTCGGTGATAAGCGAGGCCAGTATGAACGTGGCTGTTTCGATGCGGTCGGGGATGATGGCATGCTGAGCGCCGTGTAATTTCTTTACCCCTTCTATTTCTATTACCGGCGTACCGTGTCCTTTGATCCGGGCGCCCATCTTTATGAGGAATTCCCCTAAATCCGCTACTTCAGGCTCACACGCTGCCGATTCAATAGTGGTCTTGCCCTGCGCCAGGCAGGCTGCCATCATCACGTTATCGGTCGCCAGGACCGAAGAGCCGTACTCGCCCCCCAGGTACACATGGCGTCCCTTAAGACGCGCCGCTTTTGCGATTACGTAACCGGATTCGATATTCACCTGGGCCCCTAATGTTTTTATCCCTTTAAGATGCAGGTCGACCGGCCTCAACCCGATCACGCAGCCCCCGGGAAGGGAAACCTTGGCTTTCTTCTGCTTTCCCAGAAGCGGCCCCAGCACGCAAAACGACGCACGCATGGTAGAAACAAGCTTGTAATCGGCGGTAAACCCCGGGGCGCTGGTTGAAGTTATCGTTACCGCGCCTTTGTCGAATTCTGCCGTTTTGCCGAGAGAACGCAGGATCTTAAGCATCGTAATAGTATCCCGTAAGTTAGGCACATTCGTGATCACGCAGGGCGCATCGGTCAAAAGCGTAGCCGCCAATACGGGCAGCACCGAATTTTTGGAGCCGGAGACCGCTACTTCTCCTTTTAACCTGACGCCTCCTTCGATAACCAGCTTATCCATATTCAGATCCTTCTTCCCTGTCCGGCCCTCTAAAGGCTACACGGATTTCGCAACTATTATCCTGTCGATCCCGCGGTAATCTTTGATGACTTCCATTAAGTCGAATTTCTTCGAATCGGCAAGCATTTGTTGTATTGCCCCGCCCTGGCCGCAGCCCATCTCCATGAACAGCAACCCTCCCCTCCTGAAAAAACGGGGGGATTCCCCGATTATAGCGCGATAAAAACGCAGGCCGTCTTCGCCTCCATCAAGCGCGATACGCGGCTGGCGCCTGACTTCCGGCTGCAGGCAATCGATCTCATCCGTGCGGATATACGGAGGGTTACTTATAATCAGGTCGTACGGCGCATGAGGAAGCGACGGGTGCGCGAAGAAATCGCCCCGTATAAAATCGATATCCACCCTGTGTGCGCGCGCGTTTTCACCGGCAACACGCAAAGCGTTACCAGAAACATCTATGGCGCAAATCCGGGAAAGAGGAAGCAGCTTTCCCATCGATACCGCGATATTGCCGCTGCCGGTACCTATATCGAGGATCTTCACGCGGTATCCTTTAAGGCGTAAGCCGCGCGAAAAAACGACGGCCTTTTCGACCAGGATTTCCGTTTCAGGCCTGGGGATAAGCACATCTTCAGTGACCTTAAAACCCATACCCATGAACTCGGCCCTGCCCAGAATATACTCGAAGGGCTCTCCGGCGAGCCTGCGTTTAAATACCCGGGAGACCCGCTTCGCGGCAGGCTGGCTTAGCCGCATATCCTTATGCAGATACAGATCAAGCCTCTCACAGCGCAAGATATCGGTAAACAGAAGCTCTGATTCATTCATTGGCTTTTTCTTCGGCGGCCTTGATCAATGCGTCGGAAAGCTCCTCCATGTCCCCTTCCAGGACCGCCTCCAGCTGATGCGAGGTAAAATTGATACGATGGTCCGTAATCCTCCTGTCGGGAAAGTTATAGGTGCGTATCTTCTCGCTCCTGTCTCCCGAGCCGATCTGGGTCTTGCGCTCCTGCGACATCCTCTTGAACTCTTCCTGCTTTTTAACATCCAGGAGACGCGCGCGCAGGATCCTCAGCGCCTTGGCTTTATTCTTCATCTGCGAGCGCTCATCCTGGCAGGCGATGGCGATGCCGCTGGGTATATGCGTGATCCGAACGGCTGAATCGGTCTTCTGCATGTGCTGTCCCCCGGGGCCGGATGACCTGTAGGTATCTATCCTCAAATCTTTCGGTTCTATCGAAAATTCGACTTCTTCGGGCTCGACCAGCACCGCGACGGTAGCGGTAGAAGTGTGAATGCGTCCCTGCGATTCCGTCGAAGGAACACGCTGCACCCGGTGGACGCCGCTTTCAAACTTAAGCCTTTTATAGACGTCTGCGCCCTTGACGCTGAAGATTATTTCCTTGAATCCGCCCACATCGGTTTCATGAGCGGACATCAGTTCCGCGCTCCAGTTTTTTCGAACAGCGTATTTCGTATACATGCGGTAGAGGTCCGCGGCAAACAGCGCTGCCTCAAGGCCTCCGGTACCCTGCCTGATCTCAACCATTACGTCTTTACCGGCATCTTTGTCTTCTCCGCGCAAGAGCCCTTTAAGCCTGTCCTCTAAGGCGGCTCCGTTTGAACGCAGGTCTTTTACCTCTTTTTCCGCCAGTTGCACGAATTCGGCGTCATGCTTGTCCTTGAGTATCGTTTCCAGGTCTTTCAGTTCCCGGGATACCTTCTTGTACTCCTTGAATAAAGATACGGGCTCTTTCAAACCGGAAAGCTCTTTTGCGTACCTGTTGTACTGGTCGGCGTTAGCAAGCACTTCATGCGAGGCCAGAAGGTGCTCAAGTTCCACATAGCGGCTTTCCAGCTTCTGAAGCCGCTCGAGCCAGAGATCATTTTTTGCCATATTTCTTCAAGAATTTATCCACCCTGCCGGCGGAATCTATCAATTTCTGTTTGCCCGTAAAAAAGGGATGGCATTTGGAGCATATCTCTACCCTGATGCTCGGCTTGGTCGAGCGGGTATGCACGATCTCTCCGCACGCGCATACGATCGTCGCTTCTTTGTAGTTTGGATGAATCTTGTCTTTCATTTTCTACTCCTCTGTGTTAGGTATGCCTTCATTATTGATTCATGCTATTCAGGAATTCCTCGTTATTCTTGGTCTTTGCGAGCTTCTCGATCAAAAGTTCCATGGCTTCCACGTTATTGAGATCGTTTAAAACCTTCCTTAAGATCCAGACCCTCTGCAGCTCATCGGGCTTCAACAACAGCTCTTCATGGCGGGTGTTGGAGCGTTTTATATCGATTGCGGGGTAGATCCTGCGCTGGAATAAATTCCTGTCGAGCTGTAACTCCATGTTGCCGGTGCCCTTGAACTCCTCGAAGATGACCTCGTCCATGCGGCTGCCGGTATCTACGAGGGCAGTGGCGATGATAGTGAGGCTGCCGCCTTCTTCTATCTCCCGGGCAGCGCCGAAGAACCGCTTTGGTTTCTGCAGGGCGTTGGCGTCGATACCGCCGGAGAGCACTTTACCGCTGTGCGGCACTACCGCGTTGTAGGCGCGGGCAAGACGGGTAATGCTGTCCAGGAGCACTACCACGTCCCTTTTATGTTCGACCAGCCTTTTTGCCTTTTCCAACACGATCTCGGCTACCTGCAAATGCCTCTCGGGAGGCTCATCGAAGGTGGATGAGATCACTTCTCCCTTGACATTCCTCTGCATATCGGTAACTTCCTCGGGGCGCTCATCGATAAGCAACACGATCAGGATGACATCCGGGTGGTTGTTCATGATGGCGTTGGCGATCTTCTGCAGAAGCACCGTCTTGCCGCTGTAGGGCTGCGCGACGATGAGGCCGCGCTGGCCTTTGCCTAAAGGGGTCAGCAGGCTCATGACCCGCATGGAAACCTCATCCGGCTTTGTCTCAAGGATGAACCTGTGGTGAGGGTATATGGGGGTCAGGTTATCGAAGAGTATCTTTTCTTTAGCCTCTTCCGGGTTTTCGAAGTTTACCGCTTCTACCTTCAGCAGGGCGAAATACTTTTCACCTTCCTTGGGAGGACGGATCTGGCCGCTTACCGTATCGCCTGTCCTTAAGTCGAACTTCCTTATCTGCGAGGGGGATATATAAATGTCGTCGGGGCAGGGCAGGTAATTATAATTCGGGCTCCTTAAAAAACCGAAGCCTTCAGGCAATATCTCAAGGATGCCTTCGCCGAACATAAGGCCTTCTTTTTCCGCCTGCGCCTGGAGGATCTTGAAAATGAGGTCCTGCTTTTTAAGGCCGCTCATGCCGATGACGTTCAGCTCTTTCGCATATTTGTTCAACTCCACGATCTTCATGTCCTTCAGATTGCCGATATCTAGCTTTTCCACTCTTTCCTCCCCCTTTTTTTCACGTCTTGGCACATTGTTTTCTGTCTGCGCTTTGGTCCCTGCCTGGTTATTTGTTCCCATATCCGCTTTACCTGCTTTCTTGTGTGACTCCGTGCGCCGTTATTATCTATCACAAAATCCGCGCTGCGGACTTTATTCCGCAAAGGCATCTGGTGGGCGATCCTTTGCGCTATCGCCTGCCTGGCGAGCCCGGTCCTGGCCCGGACCCTGGCTATCTGCGTGGCTTTTCGGATATCCACTACAATGAGGACATCCGCCAGTTTTTTTAAACCCGCCTCTATCAATAAAGGCGCATCCAATACTGTCAGGGCTGCGTCAGAGGCTTTTATTTTCTTCTTGATGATCCGCGCGATCTCCGGATGGGTAATCCTGTTGAGGCGTAACAACAGCCGCCCGTTACCGAAGGCAAGACGCCCCAGCCTCGCACGGTCGATCGCGCCATCTTCATTCAGCGCCTTATGCCCGAACGCGTTGCGGATCCTTGCGTGCACTCTTGTCCCGGGCTTATAAAGGCCGTGGGCGATCCTGTCGGCGTCCAGGACCTTCGCGCCGAGCGCCTGAAACATCCCGGCGACGGTGCTTTTACCGCTGCCGAAACTTCCAGTCAGACCGAGAACCAGTTTGCCCCGCGCACACTTTAACGCCATCAAACCATCCGCTAGAAGGTTAAGCCTTTTTGTACAGCTGGATGTATTTCTTCGCCGACTCTCTCCAGGAGAATTTACATTGCATAGCCGTGCTCATGAGCGCTGCCCATTTTTTCTTCTGGCCAAACACAAGCATCGCTCCCTTAATGGCCTTAAGCAATTCTTCCTTGTTATATATATCGAACACAAAGCCGTTCTCCCTGGTGACCGTATCGGCAAGGCCTCCGGTCTTAAACACCAACGGCAGGGTTGCGTAGCGAAGGCTTATCAACTGCCCCAGCCCGCACGGCTCATACTTGGAAGGCATAAGGAAAATATCAGAGCCTGCGTAGATCTTATGGGCCAGCGAGTCGTCGAACTTCAAATGCAGCGACACGACCTTGGGGTATTTCTTCACGATAGCCTCCAGGATCTGATGGTATTTCAAATCCCCTGTCCCCAGGATCACCATCTGGAGTTTAAGCTTGCAGATCGCGTCAATGTCTTCGGCGAGTATATCGAAACCTTTCTGTTCCGCGAGCCTTGAGACGATCCCGAACAAAGGCACCTTCTCGTTAAGAGGAAGGTTGCATATTTTCTGAAGGTCTTTTTTGCATTGAGATTTATCCTCTATGGTTTTCAGAGAATAATTACCGGCGATATACTTGTCGGTCTCGGGGTTCCAGATCGAATAATCGAGGCCGTTCAATATCCCTGAGAGCGAGGCTTTACGTTTGGCCAATATCCCCTCAAGGCCGAAGCCGAATTGCTTGGTCTGAATCTCCTTGCTGTACGTTGCGCTTACGGTAGTCACGAGGTCAGAAAACACGATGCCGCCTTTTAACACATTTACCTTATCGTAAAACTCCAGTATCTCCATATTAAAGAGTTTCCAGTCAAGGCCCAGCTTCGGGAACTCCTCTTTAGGGAATAGCCCCTGGTAGCCGATATTATGGATCGTCAAGACGGTTTTAGTGTTCTTATAAAATGAGTCACCGGCAAAGGAGTTCTTCAGGAACACGGGTATCAGCGCGGACTGCCAGTCATGGCAGTGCACCACGTCCGGCTTAAACTTTATTTCTTTCATCAGCTCTATCGCGCGCCGGCAATAAAATGAAAAACGGTCGAGGTTGTCCTTATAATCGCCGCTCTTATCACCATAGAGTGAATCACGGCCGAAATAGGCGTCGTTCTCTATAAAAAAGACCTTTACTTTCTTGCCGATCACGGAATAAGAAACGCCCTCTTTCAGTCTTTCGATCTTTACACCTTTAAGGTTACGTACAGACTTATACCCCGGCATGATGACGATCACATCCTGGCCTTCTTCTTCCAGCGCCAAAGGCAACGCTCCCCCGACGTCAGCCAGGCCACCCGTCTTGGCAAAAGGCACTACTTCGCTTGCGCATATCGCTATCTTCATACCAACCCTCCTTAATGAGCAGATGATTTACGGAGCGCCTGCTGCACCGCCAGCGACGTAAATCATAGCCTCGCGTCAGCGAGGCGTCTGCGAATTAATCCCGGCGAATATGCCAAAATTATCGAAGAGAATTTTGGCATAGCCCATGAGCCGGGACATTATCTTATTTCCTCCATTTCCGCCCAGTTCTTCCCTTTTTTCATATCCACTTTTACCGGCACCTCAAGCCGCAGGACGTTTTCCATCTTATCTTTGACCAGCGGAATAAATGCTGCCGCTTCTTCATCCGGCACGTCAAACAGGAGCTCGTCGTGTATCTGCAGTATCATGGCGCTTTGCAAGCCTTTTTCCTTTATCGCGCGGTGTATCTGGACCATGGCTGATTTGATCAGGTCGCTCGCCGAGCCCTGTATGGGAGTATTTACCGCCTGCCTTTCCGCGAGCTGGCGTATCATCGGGTTCTTATTAGTGATCTCGGGGACATATCTTCTCCTGCCCAGGATCGTGGTGACAAACCCGTCTTTGCGGGCGGAGGCGATCTGCGTATCGATATACTGTTTTACGCCGGGATAACGGGCAAAATAGGCGTCGATAAACCCCTGGGCTTCTTCGAACGAAATCGAAAGGTCCCTGGCGAGGCCGAACGAAGTGAGGCCGTAGACGATGCCGAAATTGACCCTCTTGGCGAGAGTGCGCATCTCTTCGGTAACGTCTCCTTCCTTGACGCCGTGGATCAACGCGGCGGTAGCCTTATGTATATCCTCGTCCTTTTTAAACGCGTCTATAAGCTGGGCGTCTCTGGAAATATGGGCCAGTATCCGTAATTCTATCTGCGAATAATCGCAGGAGAGAAGAAACGTGCCTTTTTCGAAGGAAACCACCGAGCGCCTGATGCTCCTGCCGATGCCGGTCTTTATCGGGATATTCTGCAGGTTAGGATTGCTGGAACTGAGCCTGCCGGTTTCAGTACCGGTCTGGTTAAAAGACGTGTGGATCCTTTGGGTCCCGGGGTCTATCAGGTTCGGCAGCGCATCCACATACGTCGTTTTTAACTTCATCAGCTGGCGGTACTCAAGCAGTAAGGCGGGAAGCTTGTGCTTGGCCGCCAGGCTCCTTAACACTTCTTCGTCGGTAGAAGGGCCGGTCTTGGTCCTTTTCACCACGGGCAGTTTCAATTTTTCAAATAGCACCTCGCGAAGCTGCTTGGGGGAATTGATATTGAACTGGCACCCGCTTAAAGAATAGATAGCCTCATTCAGTTCGATCAGCCTTTTTTCCAGTTCACCCGAGATCCTCTTAAGCACGCCGGGGTCTACTTTTATCCCCGTCATCTCCATATGCGCCAGCACGTCGACCAGTGGCATTTCGATTTCAGTAAAAAGCGAGGCGAGGGACTTTTCCTGAAGCGCCGCTTTAAGCGCTTGTACTAACTGCGCAATGACGCTGACCGCCCTGGCCCCTTCAAGCTGCCCCGACGGCAAAGGCGTGCCCAGAAAATCCCACGCCGTGTCGTTAAGGGTATACTCGGGCTTGGAAGGATTGAGCAGGTACGCTGCGATCATGGCGTCGAATTCAAGGCCTTCCAGCGCGATATCTTCTTTTGCCAGGACGAGTTTCATCCTCTTTAAGTCGTAGCCTGTTTTCCTGCAGGCGGGATTTGACAAGGCTGTTTTGAGGCCCGCAGCTATGCCGTCCGCCTGAAAGGCGGTTGCGTGCGCGAAAAAAGTAAGATCCTTGAGGGTATCCCCGTAGAGGATCAATTCGCCTTCTTCCTTAAGGAGCCCTTTTATCGCCTCATCGCTTAAAAGCTTGGGCTTAACGGTATCCTGCCCGGTTTCTTTGACGGGAAGGTCTTTTAAGAACGCCTTGAATTCAAGGCGCTTGTATATCCTGAATAATTCCTGATAGTCGGGCTCAGGGACCTCCAATGCGCGCTCGTCGAACGTTAAATCCAGCGCTTCATCCAGCACCGTCAGCTCTTTATTTAACTTTATCTTATCGGCGTTCTCGCGTATCGCCGTTCTTATTCTTTCCTGGGGTATCCGTTCGACCTGGGTCAATAAGGAATCCACGGAGCCAAAGGTCTTGATCAGCCCCACGGCGGTCTTTTCCCCCACGCCGGGAATGCCCGGTATGTTGTCCACGCTGTCGCCCATCAACGCGATCACGTCGCTTATCCGGGAGGGGCTCACCCCGAAACGCTCGTGCACTTTCTTTTCGTCATACATGACGCCTTCATCTTTGTAGGGGCTGAACACCGAGGTACGCTCATCCACCAGCTGTAATATATCCTTGTCGGAACTTATGATGGTCGTAGCGATGCCTTTTGCTTTAGCTTTGCGGGCGAGGGTCGCGATGATATCGTCGGCTTCGTACCCTTGCCGCTCGAACAACGCTATGCCGAAGGCCTTCACGACCTCCTTGATAAGCGGTATCTGGCTGGATAAGCCCTCCGGCATAGGGGGCCGGTTGATCTTATATTCCGCAAATTTCTTCTGCCTGAAGGTCTCCCTCGAAACGTCGAAACAAATCCCCAGGAGCTCAGGCGCGTGCTCTTTCATGACCTTATTAAGCATCACGATGAACCCGAAGACTGCGTTCGTAGGCTGACCGAAGGACGTGGCGAGTCCGCTGAGCGCGTAGAAAGCGCGATAACAGAACGCGGTAGCGTCGATCAAATATAAATGCTTATTGCTCATGAATTAACAACTGGATTTCATCGCTATGGAAGGGGATTGTAAAAAATGTTGTGGCCTTCTACTTAGTCAGCGCTCTTATCTTGATTTTGTTCACGAATGTTTCTATGTCGGGATTATCGGGATCTAATTGCTGGGCGCTGATCGCGTATTTGACCGCGGTCGCGTAATCGTCCTTTTTGTAACTTTTCTGCGCTTTGGCCAAGTATGACTTTGCCAGCGCCTTATCGCTTTCCTGCAGGCGGGACTTGCGTGAGGCCACTTCTCTCATCAGATCGATAAGTTCGAATTCACTGGCTGCGTTCGGGCCGCCTATCGCCATGGCTAAACCCTGCACATGCTTCTTTGCCTTCTTTGTCCAGGGGTCATCCGGCAGGCCAAGCCGCGCCCTCTTGTCCCAGTAATACGCGGCTTTCTCAAGGTCCCGTTTTGTTTCGTACAGCGACCCGAGGTTGGAGTAGACGCTCAGGAAGTTAGGGTCTACAGAGATCGCCTTTAAATAATTGGCTTCCGCCTTATCGGTTTCTCCTTTTGCCTCATACACGATCCCGATATCGTTGAAGACAAGCGCGTACGATGGGTCGAGTTCCGCCGCCTTTTGATAGAGACTTAACGCCTGGTCCAGATTTCCCATGCTCTGCAACTGGAGCCCCTGGCTGCGGTAAAGCCTCGCCTGCTGCTGCAGCAAAGAAAGGTCCTGCGCTTCATAATTGGGGCCGGAGTATTTTGACGTCTCCTGCGCAAAGCCGCAAGAAGCAAAAATAGCCCCTGATATGAGCGATAACAGCAGTGTTTTTAAGGGGATATATTTATTAATTAAGGTGAGCATCGTAATCTGCTATCATATTATACAGAATTATATTGAAAGTCAAGTAAAATCTCTTTAACCCGCAAGCGTAAGAAGGGTATCGGCCGCTCGCAGGCCCTCCTCAATTGTTTCTTCCCAGGACTTCATTTCCGCAGGCCCTTCCTTTAGCGCGCATACCGCGCCGCAGGCAAGGATCTGGTCGCAACCGGCACGCATGCGCTCGTCTACCAGGACAGAATCCCCGCGGACTTCGATGCCGGAGTGTTTCAGGAACTCTATACCGCCTTTATATTCGTCCATGAATACCGCTATAGTCGTCCCGACTATCTTGCCCTCCTTAAGCCTCACCGCCTGTATTTCTGATTCGCCTATTATCTCAACGATGCTGCTGGGAATGGCCTCTATTCTTCCTTCGGCTGGAACGACAGGCGCCTCTTGAGCTTCGGGGGCACCTGTCAAAAGCTTTACCTCTTTCCCCTTGGAAGCGAATACCGCGGCGACCTTCCTGGCCCAAACGCCTGAGCCGGAGATGGCGACCGTATCGCCCGCGGGGAAAGCCTTCAGTTGCTTCAGGTCTTCCAAAGAACTGAAACCGAATACGCCGCTCTTTTTTATGCCTGGTATCTGGGGCGGGCTGAATTTTCTTCCGGTACAGATCACCAGGAAATCATACGGGACAGCCGGTTTATCCTTCAAGGAAAGGATCTTTTTATCCCGGTTCAGTGAAATTACCCTGCTTTCGCTTTTGAATTCGATTGCCTTCCGGGCGTAGAGGTCTTTGTCGAACAGGAACACCTCTTTATCTTTTCTCTCACCCGCCAGCACCCCGGTAAGCATCCTCCTGTCATAGAGAGGGTAGCTTTCCTCGGTCAAAAGCGTGACGCTGGAACCGGCGCAGGATTCTTTAATTTTGAGCGCGACCGTATGCCCTGCGATGGAAGCGCCGATAATGACTATTCTTGCCATATCTTATAAACCGGAGGCCGTAAGGATTTCGGCCACAAGCCTGTTCCAGCCGATAGGCATGATATGTATGCCCTGACACATGGGTTTTAGCTCGAGAATGAGCCGCCTGGCGATCTCGATCGATTTCGCAGGCTTGTCTTTTGCCTCATCCATTTCCTTGATCAGACCGTCAGGCACGGATACGCCTGCGACGTTCTTATTCATGTACCTTGCCATGTTCCCCGACTTCAATAACACGATGCCCGCCAATATGGGTATCTTCAAATGGCGTACTTTGGATAAAAAATGTTCGAAAACCTTGATGTCGTAGACTGCCTGCGTCTGGAAGAACTGCGCTCCCGCTTCGGCCTTCTTTTCCATTTTTATGATCTGCGGCTCTATCGGGTCCGCGCCGGGATTCACCGCCGCGCCGGCGCAGAACTTCGGAGCGCCGCCCTCGAGCTTATTGCCTTTCATATCGAAGCCTTTCTCAAGCGACTTTACCACCTGCAAAAGCTGCACGGAATCAAGGTCATATACCGGCTTTGCCTCGGGATGGTCGCCCAGCACAGGGTGGTCTCCGGTAAGGATAAGTACGTTTTCTATGCCTAATGCCGCCGCGGACAAAAGGTCTGACTGCAGCGCCAGCCGGTTCCTGTCGCGGCAGGTCAGCTGGTACACCGGCTCAAGGCCCCGCTGCACGAGCAGGCTTGATACCGCAAGGGAACCCAGGCGCATCACCGAGCTCTGCAGGTCGGTTACGTTTATGGCGTCCACCCTGGCGCGTAGAGCCTCTGCTTCTTCAAGGATCTGTTTTGTATCGATGCCTTTCGGAGGGCCTATCTCTGAAGTGACGAGGAACTTCCCCGCCGCAAGTTTTTCTTTGAAAGTCATTTGTTTTTCGAGTAAATCTCTTTGACGCGCGCCTCGAAGCTCACCGCGTCTTTTTCCCTGGCGATCTTCCTGTAAAAGTCGGCCATATTCTTAAGCACGATCGCCGTATTGGGATGGTCATCGCCGAAGGTCTTTTCGATTATCGCGAGGGCCCGCTGATAGAGGGGTTCGGCTTCAAAATATTTGCCCTGCGTGGTGTAGAGCACCGCGAGATTGTTTAAGGTCTGCGCCACGCTCGGGTCATCGGGGCCTGAGGCCTTTTCCATTATCGCAAGCGTCCTCTGATAAAGCGGCTCCGCCTTATCGAACCTGCCCTGAGAGTTATACAGTAAGGCCAAATTATTCAATACCGCCGCTACCTCGGGGTGCTCCGGGCCGAGGGACTGCTCGAATATGTCAAGCGCCCGAAGGTACAACGACTCTGCCTGCGCGAGTTTCCCCTGGGAATCATAAAATCCGGCCAGGTTGTATAATGACGTCGCCACGTCTGGATGCTCCGGGCCGAGCGCTTTTTCTATCACGCCGATGGTCTTGCGGTAAAAAGTCTCTGCTTCCGTGAATCTGCCCTGGGCGTCATAGATCCGGGCCAGGTTGTTGAGTGCCTGCGCCACATTAGGATGGTCCACGCCGAAGGAATCCTCAGCCACTCTCAACGACTCTTCGGCTACCTTGATCGCCTCCTGGTATTTTCCCTGCTGGTAGAGCAAGGCAACCTGGTCATTGAGCTCATTCCAACTGGTCTCCCTGGCATACGCGGCCGAAGACAAAACGAGTGAGCCAGCAAGAAACAGAAATACGCTTCTAAAAAAGATACGCATGGGATTCTTCCTCTTCATGCCTACATTATACACTACCATTTTCTAAAAATAAAGAACACTGCCAAAATAATCATCAGGAAGCCCGCAAGATGATTCCATCTGAAGCCTTCCTTGAGATAGAAAACGGAAAAAACGGAGAACACAACCAGGGTAATGACTTCCTGGATGGTCTTCAATTGCGCCGCGGAAAACCGGTAATGGCCGATACGGTTAGCAGGGACCTGAAAACAGTATTCGACAGAAGCGATCAGCCAGCTTACCAGAATCGCGATCCACAGCGGCGAATGCTTATATTTAAGATGCCCATACCAGGCAAAGGTCATGAATATGTTTGATATCGTAAGAAGCAGTATGGTCTTCATATCTTCTGCTTCACCGCCTCGACGAGGTTCTTCATCAACATCACAACGGTCAATGGCCCTACCCCCCCGGGCACAGGCGTGATCCAGGAAGCGCGTTTTGCGGCTTCATCGAATTCGACATCGCCTACCGTTTTGTCCGCCACCCTGTTGATGCCTACATCGATGACCACGGCGTCTTTCTTTATCCACTCTCCCTTAACGATACCCGCTTTGCCGACGGCTACCGCCAGCACTTCGGCCTGCTGCACGTAGTCTTTAAGGCGTCCTGCTTCGCTGGTAGCGATATGGCACACGCTTACTGTCGCGAATTCATCCAGCAAAAGAAGGCTCAAAGGCTTGCCGACTATCTCGCTGTGGCCGACGATAACGCAGGACTTACCGCGAAGGTTAATAGCCGTCTCTTTAAGCAGCGCCATGACCGCTGCCGCCGTACAGGGGACGATCTTCGCCTTACCGAACAGCAATTTGCCGATGTTAGCAGGATGCATGCCTTCCACGTCTTTTTGAGGGGCGATAAAACGGCTCACCCTTTTATAATCGATGTGGCCGGGCAGCGGCATCTGCACGAGGATGCCGTCGGATGTCTCATCCCGGTTAAGCCTCTCTATCAGCCCGATAAGTTCTTGCTCGGGGACAGCGGCGCCTAACGTATGAAGACGATACTCTATGTTCAGGGATTCAGCCGTCTTTTTCTGGGCGTTGCAGTAGAGGCTGGATGAAGCGTGGTCGCCTACCACGATACTCTCCAGCGCCAGCGGCCTTGCGAGTTTCGCCTGCAGCCCGACGATCTCTTTGGAGAGATCCTGTTTAAGCTTTTGGGCGAGTATCTTTCCTTCCAATAATTTTGCCAACACTAACCTCCGTATCGCGCCTTAACTTCTTTGACAAGGTGATGGTGCGGTCCAATCTCTTTCTTATACCCGCGGCCCGGCCACGAAGGCCCACCGAACGTAAATTGATCCGGGCGGTGTAACAGCTGCTTATGCATGAAGCCTCAAGCAATGTTGCGGCGACCGCCACATCGCTTGCCAGATGCGGATTGCTTCTGACCGCAAGTAAAGGGCACGCCTGAAGGCCTTTCAGGCACAACTGCCCGAGCTTTAAAGGTACGGCGAGTGAGCGCGCGGCGCTCCCGCTTTTGTACGCGGCGATATCCTGATCGACCAGCCTTAAGCATTCGCGCCGAAGCCGCTCTGAAAGCGCAAGGGTCCTTATGAGGAAGCTCTGAAACGGCGCGTACGCCGGTTTACCCAAGGTAAACCTTATTACCATGCCCATTAAGGAAACCCCCAGCCCCGCTGACAGCGCTGCCGCAGAGCCGCCGCCGGGTACGGCGCGCTTCGCCGCAAGATCATCCAGGTATCTTTTAAGCGTCTTGTCCCGATACATTAAAATAACCCCACGATATTACCGTTGTTATCGATATCTATGTTCTCGCCGGCCGGATGCTTCGGCAAGCCGGGCATGGTATTTATTGTGCCGCACAAAGGAGAAAGGAACCCCGCCCCCACGAACGCCCTGATATCTCTTACCGGCAGGGTAAAATCTTTCGGCCTTCCCAGGAGGCCGGGGTCATGCGACAACGACAAATGCGTCTTGGACATACATATCGGCAGCGCGTCCCAGCCCTGCTTCGCGCACAGTTCGATCTTGCGTTCGGCAGCTTCTGAATATTCGACGTTCCTGGCGCCGTAGATCCTGACCGCGATCGTTTCTATCTTCTCCTTGATCGGCATATTCACCGAATACAGGTATTTAAAATCTTTCCCGCAGGAAGCTGCCTTTATCACCGACCTGGCTAATGCAAGGCCCCCTTTCGACCCGCAAGACCACACACTGCTTACTTCGCAGCCATAGGCGCCCGATTCCATTGATTTGTTTCTTATAAGTTCGATCTCGCGGTCGGTATCGGAATCAAACCTGTTGACCGCCACTACTGCCGGAATGCCGAAAATCCTTATATTCTCTATCTGCTTGGCGAGGTTAGGCATCCCTTCTTCCAGCGCCTGCAGGTTCTCGTTTCCCAAGGCCTTATCCAGCGGCTTTCCCGGGACAACTCTAAACCTGCCGCTGTGAGCTTTTAAGGCGCGCGCGGAACATACGATCACCGCCGCGTCGGGGACGAACCCGCTTACCCGGCATTTAATATCGAAGAATTTTTCCGCGCCGCAATCGGCGCCAAAGCCGGCCTCGGTAACTACATATTCCGATGACGCCAGCGCGATCGCATCAGCCAGAATGGAGCTATTGCCGTGAGCGATGTTGCCGAACGGCCCGCAGTGCACGAAACAAGGGGTATTTTCTATGGTCTGGATCAGGTTGGGTTTTATGGCTTCCTTTAAAAGCGCAGCCATGCTGCCCGCAACTTTTATGTCGTCGCAGGTGACCGGCTTGTTGTCGAAGGTGTACGCCAGCACGATCCTGCCCAGACGTTTTCTCAAATCAAAGATATCCCCGCTTAAGGCGAGCGCTGCCATGATCTCCGAAGAAGCGGTAATATCGAAGCCCGATTCCTGGACGAATTTGTCCTCTTCAGGCGCGAGGCCTATCTTTATATTCCTTAACGAACGGTCATTGATATCGATGACCCTGCGCCAGACCATGGTCGCGGGGTTAATGCCCAGGCGGTTACCCTTAAAGACCGAATTATCCAGGAATGCCGCTGCCAGATTGTGCGCTGCACTCACCGCGTGGGTATCCCCCGAAAAATGGAGATTGAAATCCTCCATCGGCAGCACCTGCGAATACCCTCCTCCGGCAGCCCCGCCCTTGATGCCGAACACAGGCCCTAAAGAAGGCTGCCTGATGCAGCAGGAGGAACGTTTCCCCAGACGGTTCAACGCCATCGAAAGTCCTATGGTCGTGACGGTCTTGCCTTCGCCCAGGGGGGTAGGGGTGATCGCGCTCACCAATATATACCTGCCCCTAGGTTTATGGGCGAGCGTGCGCAGGATCCCGGGGTCTATCTTGGCAATAAAGTTACCGTGGGGTATAAGGTATTTTTTGTTTAATTTTAATTTTGCCGCGACATGGCCAATCGGCCTGATTTTTGCGTTCCGGACTATCTCGATATCGGTCTTCATGCTAGCAGGAGAACCCTTCCTCCAGTATGAACGCGTCCTTGATTATCCCGGCGCACGATCCTCCCCGGTCAGCGCGTATGGCTACCACATCGAATCTTGATTTCTGCTCCAGGAGGCCGTGCGCTTTAAGGTACCAAAGCGCCGCCCTGGCGATCCTCCTCTGTTTCGCGCTTCCCACCGCCTCTGCCGCAGCGCCGAACTTCTCCGAGTGGCGCGCTTTCACCTCGATAAAGCACAGCGTGTCTGCGTCTTTAGCGACAATATCGATTTCGCCCGCCCTGGTTTTATAATTTTTTTCCAGGATAGTATAGCCTTGCGCTTCAAGCAGCCTTACCGCAGCCTCTTCAGCGGACCGTCCTAACGAAATATTCTCTTTAGACACCGCAAAAACTCTTTCTGTGGATCACGCACGGCCCGAATTCTTTAATGGCGCTTCGATGGGCGCTGGTCGGGTAGCCTTTATGCCGCCTGAAGCCGTACTGCGGGTAGATCGCATCGTATATCCCCATGATGCGGTCGCGGGTCACCTTGGCCACGATTGAGGCGGACGCAATGCTTTTTGATTTTGCATCGCCTTTTATGATATTGGAACAAGGGAACTCGACGCGCGGCTTAACTCTACCGTCTATAAGAATATGGATGCCGCGGCTGCCGGTAAGCCGCAGCCTTTCGGCCAACGCGGTTATCGCCTCCTCCATCGCGATACGGGCCGCCTCGAAAATATTGATACGGTCGATGACCTTTTCGTTCACGATCCCCAAGCCGTACATCGATTTTCCGATGATCTCAAAGAACGCTTTTTCCCTCTGGCTGCAAGACAATTTCTTTGAATCGTCCACGCGGTTTGTAAATCGCGTGGTCCTTAACGCGACCGCGCACGCGACCACGGGGCCGGCGAGGGGGCCAACCCCTACCTCATCCACCCCAATGATGATATCGCAACCCTGCTTCTTGAATTTTCTTTCGTAATACAGCACCGTATCAGGCTTTTTCTTCCCTAGTCTCTATCTTGGTCGCGCTCTTTCCCACTTTGCCCCTCAAATAAAAGAGCCTCGCGCGCCTGACCTTGCCCCGCTTGAGCACGTCTATGCGCTCGATGCTCGGGGAATACAGGGGGAATACGCGCTCGATGCCTTCGCCGAAAGAAACCTTCCTCACGGTGAAACTGGAGTGGATGCCGGAATTCTTCCTGGCGATCACCACCCCTTCAAAGGGATGAAGCCTGACCTTGTCGCCTTCGGCGATACGGGTCATGATCTTTACCGTGTCCCCGACGCCGAATTCGGGATATTCTTTCTTCGTGTACGCCTGCTCAACGAGCTTGATCTTCTCTGACATATAAAACCTCCTGTTTCTGCTACGTTTTTAAAAGATCGGGCCTTTTACGCTTGGTCCTTCGCAACGCCTGCGCGTGTCTCCATTTTTCAATTTTCTTATGGTCGCCCGAGCGAAGCACCGCCGGCACGCGCATCGAGCGAAAACGCGCGGGCCTGGTATAATGAGGGTACTCTAATAGATTACCCTCGAATGACTCAAATTTCAAGGAATTTCTGTCGCCCAATACCCCGGGTAAAAGCCTTACTACCGCGTCAACCAGGACCATGGCCGGCAGTTCCCCTCCGGTCAACACGTAATCTCCGATAGAAACCTCTTCGTCGACCAGGAATTGTCTCACCCGCTCATCCACGCCTTCGTAATGTCCGCAAATAATGATCAGGTGGCCGCACGCCGAAAGCCTCTTGGCGGCCTTCTGGTCAAACACCCGGCCCTGCGGGCACAAAAGTATCACGCGCGATCGTAAGGAACGGCTTTGCGACTTGATATGCTCTACCGCTTTGAACACGGGCCCGGGGCTTACTACCATCCCCGAGCCTCCGCCAAAAGGACGGTCATCCACTTTCCTGTGCTTATCGACGGAATAATCCCGGAGGTCATGCAGGAAAAATTTTACCTTTCCCTTGTCTTGAGCCCGCTTCATGATCGATTCGTTCAGTACGGGCCCGAACATCCCGGGGAATATGGTGAT
Source organism: Candidatus Omnitrophota bacterium (assembly GCA_041309005.1). GTDB lineage: Bacteria > Omnitrophota > Gorgyraeia > Gygaellales > Profunditerraquicolaceae > PPR-0468. The sequence goes on along the minus strand of JBFZAN010000031.1, from coordinate 10,277 downwards.
GATATCGATACGCATACGCTCTACGCAGAGTAGCTGCTTAAAAAATCCTTCTTAAACTCAAGGAACCTGTCCTCGGCTATCGCCTTCCTGACGGAGCGCATCATCTGCAAATAAAAATGCACGTTATGCAGCGACACCAGGCGCAACCCCAGGAGCTCTTCGGTATTGAACAAGTGGCGCAGGTACGCGCGGCTGAAGTTAACGCAGGTATAACAGCCGCATTTCCCATCGAGCGGCCCGAAGTCCCTCGCGTAAAGGGCGTTGCGGACCGTTAATTTGCCTTCGCTCGTGAATGCCGTGCCGTTCCTGCCGTAGCGCGTGGGCGCCACGCAATCGAACATATCTATGCCGAATTCGACCGCTTCGATAATATCGACGGGCGTGCCCACGCCCATCAGATAACGGGGCGCCTCCGGCGGCAAGGCCGGCAGCACAACACCCATCACATTATACCTTAAACTTTTTGGTTCGCCAACCGAAAGTCCTCCCAGGGCATAGCCGTCGAACCCGGCCTCAACCAGACGTTCGGCGCATTCCTTGCGGAGGTCCTCATAGGTTGCCCCCTGCACTATCCCGAAAAGCAGCCCCGCGCCTGCTGCCGCGCCTTTAGAGCGAACCGCCCAATCAATGGTCCTTCGCATGGCGAGCTCTGCGGCATCTTTGGCGCAAGGGTAGTGCACGCATTCATCAAGCGGCATCAGGATGTCGGAACCCAGGTCTTTTTGGATATGTACCACATCCTCGGGGGTCAGGAAATGCTTTAACCCGTCGATATGAGACTGGAACTGGACCCCTTCATCCGTTATTTTCCGAAGCAGCGCCAGGCTGAATATCTGGTAGCCACCGCTGTCGGTAAGGATTGGCTTTTTCCAGTGCATGAACGTATGCAGCCCCCCCGCTTCTTTAATGAGCTTGACCCCCGGCCTTAAGAAAAGATGGTAGGCGTTGGAAAGGACGATCTGGGCGCCGCACTCCTCTAGCTCCAGGGGTGAAAGCGTCTTGACCGTCCCTTGAGTCCCTACCGGCATAAAACAGGGGGTATCGATGTCTCCCCTTGCGGTAGCCAAGCTACCCAGCCGCGCGCTGGAGAGCTTATCCTTATGGATGCATCTGTAAATCCGCATACGTTAATCGGGAAATGGATGTGCGAAAAGTGTGCGTGTAGGTTACACAGGCGGGATATCCTGATATGCTACGGATTACTGCCTTTCACTCTTTCCTTAAGGCTGGTGTGCACATAATGGATTATCTGCAGCCGGTTTTTAAGGTCGACCTTTAAGAACTCTATACCCGTATTGTAATAATTCTGGCCGTTCTTATCCTTCTGAGGCGCTTTCTCCTGCCAAACAACCCTGGCAAAGGCAAAGAACGAATCTTTGTTGTCGGGCAAAAGCAGGTTCAGTTCCAGGTTTGTGCCCGGCCCTATTTTCTGGGAGATAGGCAGGCATAGACCACCGCCGCCCACGTCGAAGACGCTCGAGTTAATTTCACCGAGCTTACCGGAGACCTTATATACGACCTTCACTCCGTCTTTCAGCCGGTAATATCTTCTTCTCTCAACCATCTTCTTAGACGCTCCCTTAAAACGGCCGTTTACACTCAGGACACACAAAGTGGGAAACAAACCAGTGGCCGTCCGCCCGCGTATAATCCGGTATAAGTTCAAGCGCCATCGCGGTCTTACAATGGGTGCACTCGAACTCATTCGATAACCCTATATCCTGCTGCAATTTCATCGCGTCACTCCTGGTCGGCTGAATGACAACGGTATAGGTGTTGAGTGTGCTCTTGATGGATGATTTCACCAGCAGGTCGCGGATCTTGCTTAATATTTCCCTCGGGGTGTAAAAACCTTTCACCGTATAGTCGTTCGCGCCCAGATCAAGCCCTTTTTTGATGGTCTCTTTATCTCCCAGCACCGAAAAGATAATGACGGGCATGGATTTTATTGCCTCTTCTGCGCGGATCTTCTTTAACACCTCGAATCCGCTTAACGTCGGCAGGACTATGTCCAGGAGTATAAGGGCCGGCTTTTCTGCCTTGGCTACGGTAAGCCCTTTTTCGCCGTCATCGGCCTCCAGGACCGCATACCCCTCATTCTCAAGGACATCCCGGTAGATCCTGCGAAAACCAGGTTCATCATCAACTATCAAAATAGTATTTTTGTTTTTTTCCATGAGTTCCTCCTTTTGTCCTGATTATACCACAACTAAAGGAATTTTAAAAGTAAATTTGCTCCCCTTATCAGCGCCTGATTCAACCCACACATCGCCGTTCTGCAACTGCATGAAGCTTTTGGCGATATAAAGGCCAAGCCCCGCCCCGCCATCGGCCCGGGGACAACCGCTCAACGTCTGATCCCTGGTGAACAATTTATCCAGAAGCTCCGGCAGTATTCCTTTTCCGGTATCCATGACCTCGATATAGCCGAAGGCTTCATCATGCGTCAGGGTGACCCCGATGGAGCCTTCTTCGGTGAACCTGACGGCGTTATTGACGACATTACTCACCGCCTCAACCATCTTGTCCTTATCCGCCATGACCAGCACATCGCCGTCGTCGTTTTTGACATTGAACAAAAGCCCTCTCCTGTTTATATCCTGCATATAATCTTTTACCGATAGCTGCGCTATTTCAGCAAGTTTGACCGGCTGCATATTGACCGAGATTATGCCGCGCTCGATCCTGGAGACATTGAGCAGGTCGGAGATCAGGCGGTAGGCCCTGGAGTTTATCTCTTTCATCTCGCGCAGATACTGCTTCTGTTTTGACGTCAATTCTCCCGTAAGGCCGCTGAGCATGTTATCGAGATATCCGGTTATTTCTCCCACGGGGGTCTTAAGCTGGTGCGACACCAGGGCCACGAAATCGCTTTTCATCTGCTCGATGCGCCTGCGCTCGGTGATGTCGTTAAAGATCTCCAGTACCGCTTTCTTGCCCTGATACATGATCCCGATGTGCATGATCTGAAAGATCTTGCCTCCGATAATACCTTCTGACTCGATACTTTTTACCTCGCCGATCCTGATCTCGGACTTAAGCGCGCAGTCATAACACTGCATTTTATCATCCCTGTACACCAGCCAGCATTTCTTTCCTATCGCTTCCTTGCCGAAAATGGATTCGAACCTTTCGCTCAAATACAGGATATTGCCCTTTTCATCAACGATCTCCATACCGAACGGCAGCGCCTTCAGGATAGACTGGTTAAGGTCGTTGCTTCTCCTGAGCTCTTCCTCTATCCTCTGGCGCTCTATGGCGTAACGCATGGAACGCAGGAACAGGTCGGTCCCGCCCTGGCCTTTCACCAGATAGTCCTGCGCGCCTTCGTGGACAGCTTTTATGGCAACCGCCTCGTCATAAAGGCCCGTCAGCACGACTACCGGAATACCTTGCGCCTTAGACTGGACCCGGGTGAACGTATCGAGGCCGTGCGAATCCGGCAGGGATAAGTCCAGAAGGATCAGGTCCAAGTTCCCTTCACTGACCCGCTGGAGGCCTTTCGCAAGATCCTCCGCCCATTCCAGGTCGAATAACAGGTCTTTAGCCTCGGACAACGCCTCCTGCATCAGGCGGGCGTCTCCGGGATTATCCTCGATCATCAGCACTTTCTTTCTTTTCTGAGTCATCTCTTTAGGTTAGATCTCCTTTTTACTGCGTTTATGTTTATACAATTCCTCATCGGACTTTTCCATAAGCTGCTCCAGCGAAGAAGCGTCCCCGGGAGCAACATACACGATGCCAAAACTCAGCGAGAGGCGATAGAGGCGGTCTTGCTGCCTGTTGAATTCACTCTTGCAATCCTCAAGGCGCCGGGTGATAATGTCGGCGCTATCTCCGGCGGCGTCGATCGCCAGGACCATAAACTCATCCCCGCCGATGCGCGCTGCGATATCCGTCTCCCTGAACGTCTTCTTAAGTATCAAAGCCGTCCTGGTCAGCGCCTCGTCACCTTGAAGGTGGCCGAACGAATCGTTGATCTGTTTTAAACCGTCGAGGTCGACAAAGACAAGGAAAAACCCTCTTTTGCTCCTTCGCGAAAGCTTGAGCTGCTGTTCGGCCAGGGTTATAAAACCCCTTCGGTTATAGAGGCCGGTAAGGTCATCGATAAGCGACTGGCTGCGCAGCGCCATCTGCATGCGGTTACGCTCGATCGCATACCTTAGAGAGCGCACCAGCATAGCGCTGTCGACCTGGCCTTTCACAAGATAATCCTGCGCGCCCTCGCTGACCGCCTTTAAGGCGATCGCATCGTAGTAAAGGCCTGAAAGCACCACGATAGGGGTATCCTGCGCGTGCTCGTGGACTTTGATGAACGTATCAAAACCCTGGCTGTCGGGCAACATAAGGTCAAGCAGGATAAGGTCGAAATGGTCCTTGCTTAACCGCTGCAGCGCCGAACCGAGGCGTTCGGCGTGGGCCAATTCAAACTGGAGCTCGCTTGATTCCGTCAGATGTTCTTTTAAAAGACGCGCGTCGCCGACGTTATCCTCGACCAGGAGGATCTTCATGAGCTTATTCGTCATAGCATGCTCTTTTGTGCGCTCACATTACTTAATATCCGATAAGGGGATAGTAAAATAAAATATAGAGCCCTTGCCGGGCTGTGATTTGACCCAGATGCGCCCCCCGTGGCGTTCAACGATCTTTTTACACACCGCAAGGCCGATGCCGGTGCCCGGGTAATCCTTCCTGGAATGCAGGCGCTGGAAAATATCGAACACTTTGCCGATATACTGTTCGTCTATGCCGATACCGTTGTCCTGCACTGAAAAAAGCCACTCATCGGCCTTCTGCTCCGCCGAAACATGGACTTCAGGCGGACTGTCGCCATGGAACTTTATGGCATTGCCGATAAGGTTCTGGAACAAGCGTTCCAGCTGTGAGCCGTCGGCCGCAAGGGTGGGCAGGGGATCGCGCGTCACTACCGCGCCCGTCTCTTCTATGGCGATCCTGAGATTCATAAGGACCCTGATAATGACGCTGTTTAAGTCCGTAGCCTCAAATTTCTTGCCCTGAGTACCCACGCGCGAATAGGCGAGGAGGCCGTTGATAAGCGTCTGCATCCAGTTTACACCGTCTACCGCGTAGGCGATAAAATCATCGGCGTCGGCATCCAGCTTTCCTTTGTAACGCTTTTCCAAAAGCTGCACATAACTGGACACCATGCGCAGCGGCTCCTGCAGGTCGTGGGAGGCTACATAGGCAAAACGCTCCAATTCGGTATTGGAACGCGCCAGCTCCTGCGCCTGGCGCGCCAGCGCTTCTTCCGCGCGCTTACGCTCGGTGATATCGGTATCAACGCCCCTGTATCCCAGGAGGATCCCTTCTTCATCCAGCAACGGTATGCCGGTAGACTCCATGATCACCTGGTCCCCATTTCTGTGCAGATGCGGGTGAGCCAGCTTTGTAAAGGGCTCCCTTTTCGAGAAGATATCGCGCATTTCTTTGCGTAACGCTTCTTTTTCATCCAGGGGGACAAAGTCATAAAAATATTTCTTGCCGACGATCTCTTGCGCCTCGAAACCAAGGATGTTTTTTATCACGGGGCTTGAATAGGTGTACAGCCCGAACCTGTCGACTTCCCAAATCCATTCGCCCGCGCTCTCCGCCACCTGCTTGAACCTCTCGTCGCTGTAACGCAGCGCCTCTTCTATTTTCTTGCGCTCGGTGATGTCCGTGGCGATAAACAGGAACCCGATAAGTTCGCCTTTGGCATCGCGCTGCGCAGTGACGGAGAGGCTTACGGTGATCTTACGGCCGTCCCTGCGCACATAGGTCCATTCTTTTTCGTCATAGCGGCCTTCTCTGGCATGCGCGACCAGCACGTCAAACCCCGCAACGGGATGATGAAGCTCCTCGCTTAAGCGCTTGCCGTAGGCGATGAGCTCGGACTCAAGATGCAGGATCTCGGGGGTATGCATCTCGACCATCTCCTCTGCGGGATACCCCAGCATCCTTTCGGCGCCCGTATTGAATACCGAGATCAGACCGTGGAGTTCGGTGGCGATGATGGAGACATGAGTCGCCGCATCCAGCACGGTCTTTAACTGCGTATTGACCGTGGAAATAAGCGCCAGCAGGTTCTCCCTCTGCTTGACGGCGACGAACAGAACCATCACCATGATGGAAAGGAATAAAATGAGGGAAATGCCGTATAAACGGTACTGGAGGATCGGCCCTGTCGAGACAAAACGCACCATAGACCAGCCTTCCCGGCCGATGGGCGCGCGTATTACGAAAAAATCGCTTTTCTGAAAAGCGATGCGGTCGCCGTCGAGAACTTCCCGGGATAAAAGCGCCGCGAACGGCGTCCCGCCGAACTGGCCGGAATCCACGATTCGCCGCTCTAACGCCTTATTCACCGGCCAGATACTGTGGAAAATGTATTCCCTGTCGCTGGATAAAAATATGATGCCGAAAGGATCGGCCAGGAAACAACGCGACTGCGACCTGAACTCTTCTTCAAGTATCTCTATGCTTCTTTTCATGGCCACCACGCCGATGATCATATCTTCTTCATTGCGCACGGGGAAGCTGGAGTAATAGCAGCGTTCCCGGGAAACAGGATCAAAGCCGAAATAACTCCCCAATTCCCCTTTAAGCGATTGCTTAAAATATGCCAATCTGCCGAATGAAGCCCCTATGAATGAATCCGGGGTATTCCAGTTGGAAGACGCTATCGCGGTACCTTTAAGATCAAGCAGGAAACATTCCGACATGCCCAGAGAACGCCTGTACCGCGTGAGCACGGCATTGGCGTTTCTTATGTTCTGAAGGTCTGCGGTAACCAAAGCCGGCGCTATCCAGGGAGAGCCGCTTATGGTCATCGCCGCCTGTTCGATCTTGGTCAGCTCGGCAAGCAAAGTATGAGAAAGATCAGAGACGTCTATCCTGGTATCGGTAATAAGCCGGTCTTTAGACTGCGCGCCTAAATAATTCACCAGCACCCAGCCGCATCCGATCAACGCGATGAGTATGAACATTAGCCAGGTGGATAACTGTAAACGCGCAGGATACCGCTGCTCTTTGGAAATAAACAGCCGGTACTCTTCCGAATAAGCCCAGATAGCCATCGCGCATACTATCGCCGAGATTCCCCTTAAAAACTGTACGGGGAACCCGAATATCTTCAGGAAAGAATTATAATTGATCCAGCATGCGGGAGGAAATGCTGCCTCGGGGACGATCAAGCCGGCTAATACGGAGTACAACCCCAGTGAAAGGCTTAAGACCAAAAGCAACCGGCGCAGACGGGGATGGGTTTCGGCCTTGAAAAACTTATAGATTATCCAGAAGGCGCTGACGCCGGAAGGGAGCGCGAGCGCATAGCGAGTGACCACATTGAGGCTTTCGAGGCTGTGGCCGTTAAAAAAGGCGATCAGCAACAAGAACGGTATGTAAATCCAGACTCCGGGCCTGCGGTTATATATAAGCTTGAAGCCTCTCCTGGCGAATTCAAAAAGAAACAGGTAAGATATCACCAGGGCGACCGCGCGGATGACCGGGATAACTTTATTCGATGCCCACACAAAACAGGCGAGGTCAAGCCATTCCTGCAGGCCATGCACGAGGCCGAACATCCCCAACCACAACCAGGGTATCCTGTGCATTTTCGTCCTGTCCAGGGAGAAACAAACGGTTGCCAGGACCAGAAATGCCAGGCCGTAGAAGAAAAAAATGTAGTCCAACTGCCCTCTGAGCAGATTCACCATGATACAGTAATTATATTATAGTTGACAGTAAGGAGCAACAGATTTTCCCTACACGATAAGCATGGCATCGCCATAGCTGTAAAATCTGTATTTTTCATCGATTGCCTTGCGGTAGGCTTCTTTGGCAAGCCCCTCTCCTGCGAAAGCGCATACCAGCATAAACAAAGTCGTGCGGGGAAGATGAAAATTAGTAAGCAGGCGGCCCACCGTCTTGAACTCGTATCCCGGGTATATGAATAGATCGGTATAGCCCTGTGTTGCGCCGCGGGCGTACGTTTCCAGGACGCGACAGCTGGTAGTGCCTGCCGCGCATACGCGGCCGCCGGCTGATTTAGCCTCATCCAGCGCCTTTATCGTATCGTCAGGGATCAGGAAATACTCCTTATCCATGGGATGGCTTATGACATCTTCCGCTTTAACGGGCTTAAAGGTGGCATACCCGACATGAAGGGTCACCTGCGCGATAGCGACGCCTGAAGCGAAAAGCGTATCGAGCAAACCGTGCGTAAAATGCAGCCCCGCAGTAGGGGAAGCAACCGAGCCCGGGTGTTTTGCGTACACCGTCTGGTAATACTCGCGGTCCAGATCCTCCGGCTCTCTCTTTATGTACGGAGGCAGCGGCGTCTTGCCCAGGACGTAGACGGCATCCACATCAGGGGCATGGAAAGTCACCTCATTTCTTCCGGTTATCTCGCAATAGATCCCGTCATGGTCAAAGCGTATTATTTCATTGAGTTTCAGGCGCGCCGGTTTAAGCAAGGAATGAAAGGTTAAGCCCTGCTTAAGGTTAAGAAGCAATAGCTCTACCTTGCCGCCTGTTGAACGCCTCCCTATGAGCCTGCAGTTGTCCACTTTTGTATTGTTTAACACAAGAAGGTCGTTTTTGGAAAAATACTCCGAGATATCCTTGAAAACGCGGTGCTCTATCAACGAGGCATCGCGGTGCACGACCATAAGCCTTGCCTGGTCACGGTCTTTCAGGGGGTATTGCGCGATGAGCTCCTTGGGAAGGCTGTAATCGAAATCGGAAAGTTTCATGAGGGTCAACGTAACGTATCCAGGCTTATCAGCGCGGAACCGGGATAATAATATTTAAGGATTTCCTGATGCGTGCGGCCGGCTTTCGCAAAAAAATAACTTCCCCACTGGCACATGCCTACGCCGTGGCCCCAGCCGAAGCCTTCGAATACCAGGTCATCCCCTGCCGGGGACACCGTGAAGTTGGTGCTCCGTATGACCGTAGAGCCGATAATACTGCGGAAATCCTTTGCTTTGATCTTCGTTTCTCTATCGTCGTCGATAAGTTTCAGGCCGGTAATGCGGCCGGAGCTGTCCCTGCTTTGTATCTCGATGCTTTTTACTTTTTTTACCTTGTAACCGGCGGCTTTCAACTTGTCCCTGACTTCATCCTGCGATAATACCACGTGCCAGTTATAATGCGGAGATTCCTTGCAAAATTCGCACACCACTCCTTTTAAAGGCGGCAAAGAAATATTCCAGAGCACGGATGAATCTTCGGTGTGGCCTCCGCAGGTAGCGGAGAAATACGTTGGGAAGAGCTTTTTTTTGTAGGTAAGCACCTGGCGCCTGGTTTCATCCACGGCCCTGTTCGTGCGGAAGCGCTCGGAGGTCAGCCCTCCGTAGAGCTGGGAATAGGTGTCATTGGTAACGTCAAAATCGTTTTTGGTGTTTGCCTGCGCCTGGTACAGGACGAACGTCCTGCTTACCACTGCCTGGGCCCGCAGCGCTTCTTCCGGCCAGTAGTGCGATACTTCATGATATAGCACGCCCTTGATATAATCTTCGAGCTCCACGTAATTTACTGCCGAGAGCCGGTTTGAGTCCCTGATCAGCAGCATGTCCCCTTTGAACACGCGGCCGTTGAGTATGATCTCATCAGGCCCCCAGGTCTTCACAAAGATCCTCTGGGTAAGGCAGTTGACCGGGCCGATAGAGATGCCGCCCTTATACACGGTGACCGTAGTGGCAAGGCCCTTGCCCTGGTATAACACCTGGTGATGCAGGCCGTCCTTTATCTCGAAATTGCCGCTTATCCTGAGCACAAGCGAAGAAGCGTTATTCAGCACGCTGACCCGGATATATTTGGGCAATTCGGCGCCGGAAAAACACGCAACGCCGACAAAACACCACGCCACCACGACTATCCTGATAATCTTATTTTTCATAATCACATATTATACAGAATTAACGGCGGGAAAACAACCAGAACACAAGCGAAAAAATAACGCTCACTACTACCGACGTTGCCAGAGGAAAATAAAACGTGAAATTCTTCTTCTGGACGTATATATCTCCGGGTAATTTCCCCAAAAGCGGGATCTTATTGAAAAAGGTCAACAGCAATCCCACCCCTACCAGGATAATCCCGAATATGACCAATGTCTTTCCTAATTCTTGCATACTGTTATCGTTCTATGGACGCCCTGCTCAAAATCAAACCAAGCCATCCGTAAGATTAAAAATAGAACCGCCTTTTGATAAATGAATCTGTCCGGTTTGCGAGCGAATGGAAGTTTTAGGCAATGGAGCTTGAGCATCGAG
>JBFZAN010000030.1:0-40427 GCA_041309005.1 Candidatus Omnitrophota bacterium | reverse complement strand
CTCATAAAGGCCATTGAACGGGCGCTGATAGTCTATGAGAAGAAGAATAAACAAGGAGAGCCAAGTGGATGACGCGCTGAAATCGCTTATCTCAAAAGACGGCCTTCTAAAGATCCACGCGGTTAACCGCGACTGCGCAAGGCACGACGCGATCAATTCCATGATAATGTGGGGCCTCGTCAATATCGGCGCGTGGTTTTTCTTCGGCCGTGATTTTCGTGAAACATTAGGCAGCCTCAATAATCCTTCCGGAGGGATATATTTCCTGATGTACGGCGCCCTCGGGCTTGGCGTTCTGCTGCTTGCGTTCGCGTTTATCGGTTTTACCCAACGTATGATGACGGCAATTATTCTGAACGGACTTTCTTTGATCACGGTCGGGCTCTGGAATATCAGCAATGACTTTATCGCCATCGGAGCGCTTAAACCTTACGGCTACACCATAGAAAAGCCAGGTACTTTCTGGATAATACTCGGGATTATACAGATAGGTTGGGGAATAAATCAACTGACTCACGGGGTTAAACTTAAGAATCTTTCTCATGAAAAGGTCACCCGCCCGGAGATGGATGAACTGCGCAAACAACTGCGCTTCTTTGTGCATAGCGACGAAAAAGAAGAAAAAGGCCTTGTAAAAGGGACGATATCCGACAGGAGCGGGCTGCTGGACATAGCGCCGCGCATCACCAGCTTTACCGGCAGGCTAACGGATGATTCGGCATTATTCGTCTCTTCGAACCTCGACGATTCCTTCGTGATCGAGCGCGAAAAAGCAGGACGCGCAGTCTTTTCAAAAACGGGAGATATGACCGTAGAAGTCGATGGTAAACGTAAAACCATGACGTTTACAAAAACTTCTTTGCCTCTGATCAAGCAGTGGTGCGGACAAGCGCTTACGGCTGATGAAATAAAAGCCGAGGCAATAGCTAAGATGCCTGACCCCCGGGACGCGATTCAGCCCAAATGTAAGAACTGCGGGAACAGGTATGATCCGGCGGATTTCCGGGAAGACGCAAAAGTCTGGCTCTGCCCTGCCTGCAAAGAACCACTATTACGCGAAGCATAATCAATAATTACAAAAAGAAGCGTCAGATGATAACAATGAAAAGGACAGCTGCGTTTACCTTCATCGAGCTTTTGCTGGTGGTCATCATTGCCGGGGCGCTCATCGGTATCGCGCTCCCCAAATTCAGCGGCTTCTCCGATAAACTGCAACTGAACAGCTGCGGACAGGAATTCGTCGCCCTGATGAATTTTCTCATCCAGAGGTCGGTGATCGAGGAAAAGGTGATGTACCTTGCCATTGACCCGGCAAGAAATGAATACTGGGCCCGCCGCACAGGCGAAACCGCACGGCTAAAATCTTTCACCCTCCCACAGGGGATCAGGATAGAAGCGGAGCAGAACGAGATAGGCTTTTATCCCGACGGCACCGTTGACAAGACCACCGTCACCTTATCTAACCGCCAGCACCAAAAAGTTAACCTTACCACCATAGGGGTATATAGTGGCGTCAAGGCCAGTGCCGAATAACCGCGCGTTTTCTTTGCTTGAGCTCGTCGTTGCCGTAGCCATATTATCCATCGGCATCGTTACTATCCTTCAGGCGTTTTCCTTTTGCGCCACGGCGGCAGGGCTCTCAGGCGACATCACCAACGCGGTGCTCCTTTCCAGGGACAAGATAGAAGAGCTGGAATTCAAAGAAAGCCAGCGCCTCTTAAGCGCGCAAGCCCCGGAGACAAAGGGGACGCAGGGAAAATTCTCCTGGATCCAGGCGCTTACGCTTGAGCCTGAATCAGGCCTTTATAAATCAGACCTTTCTATACACTGGGAGCGCGCCAGAAAAAAAGAATCCCTGGAAACCACCGCCTTCTTTGTAAGATGAAAAAAACAAAAGCATTTACCCTGATAGAATTGCTTATCGCCGCGTCGATATTATCCGTGATACTGGTGAGCATTTACTCGGCGTTCAGGACAGGGATGTTCGGCTACGCGAGGATTGAAGACACGCTTGCCGCGAACCGTGCCGCGGGAAAAGTCATGGAAAGGATGGGCATTGACTTAAGGAACGCGTTCGCCTATTCAAAAGATAAAAGCAGCTTCAGGGGAACCAAAGACGAGATCAGCTTCCTTTGCCTGGTAGATACATTTTCAGAAGAAGGCTCAAGCAGGGACCTTGCGCTTGTTTCCTACGGCCTTAAAGGCGGCGCGCTTACGCGGCTGTGCCTCAAAAACCAGGAGATCTTAAACACGGCGTCAGATATAGAGCCCGAGGAAATGGCTTCGGCCATAGCAGAGTTAACGTTCAATTACGGCTATTTGGCCGCGCCTGAACAGCCTTTAGAATGGAAGGAGGGCTGGACCGACCCCAGCTCGCTTCCGCAGGCTGTCCAGATAAAGCTGACTTTACAAAATAAGGTTAAAGCGGAATTCCAACGCACTATATTCCTGCCGCGGGCGCAGTAAAAGACTATGCATAAAAAAGCGCAGACATTGGTCATAATCCTCTGGGTGCTGGTGATACTGGCGTTCCTTGCGGTAGGCATCGGCTACAGGGTTTCCACGGCGCTTGACTTTAGCCGCTACCAGAAGGACAAGCTCAAAGCCTACTGCCTTGCCAAATCGCAGTTGAGCAGAGCCATCGCCGCGATAGACCGCGCAGAAATGGGGTCTGACCCCATTTCTGAAGAAAGTAAAATAAACATCAATACCGCAAGCGAAGAACAGCTCATTGCCCTGCTGGAGAAAGCCGGAATGCCTTCCGCCCAAGAGATAGCCGCCAACATCCTCATATACCGCGGGGATAAAGAAGATGACCAGAAGCTGTACGAACGATCAGGCTACCTTCCCAAGCAGGATACGTTCAACTGCGTAGAAGAGTTCGCTCTGGTAAAAGGCATCGCAAAAAGCGACTTTGAGAAGCTTAAAGGTTATATCACCGTCTACGGCAAGGGCAGCCTTGATATCAATACCGCTTCCGAAGGCGTCCTTTCCATTGCCTGCCGGGGGATCGCGAAGATCCTGAAAGTAGAGGATAGTTACGGCGACAGCGTGGCAGGAAAGATCATCGAGCTTAGGGATTCCGCCGGGAGGTTTAAGACCCGCCAGGATATCAAGCCCTCGCTCACGGGCCAAGAAGAACAGAATATATTCAACAAACTTATGGAGCAGGCCGCCCTTAGCTCGGACAATTTTTTGATTGCAGTTACGGGAAATGCAAGTACAATAAGGAATAAAGTCTCTTGCGTGTATAACCGCGCTGAAAAAAGGGTAGTGTTCTGGCATGAAAATTAAGAATAAAAACCTCATTTTTGTATGCCAGGTGGCCGCGGACTCCCTGAAAGTCTTGAAATGGCTGCCCGTTGACAAGGCTGAAAATAAATTCGTTTCTCTTGAGGTAACCGCGTTACCTGACGGGGAAAAAGCAGCCGTTTTGGCAGGAAAGATCAAAGAGGCGTTTGAACGCTTTGGCTACAGCCATAACCCTGTGGTCCTGTCGCTTCCGCGAAACCTCGCCACCTGCCGCTATGTCAGGCTTCCTGCCCAGACCGAAGAAGAAATAGACAAAATGGCGCCTTTGCAGGCGTCGAACTACCTTCCGTACCCCGCGTCGGAGCTGATCACCGGCTACCAGGCCATTGAAAAAGATAACCTGGGATACTCGCACGTGAACCTGGTCATCGCCCAGAAAGCGGTGATACAGCGCTACCTCTCGCTGTTCGAAACCTTAAAACCCGCGAAACTTTCCATTATTCCCGGCTCCTACGGCATATCCGCCCTTTATAACCGGGTCGGCCCCAAAGAACAATCCACTGTCATGGTCGTTGACATCGATTCTTTGCATACGGAACTGGCGATACTTCGCCGCGGCAAGATCCTTTTCAGCCGCTATTTCACCCACGAGCGTTCGCATGATTCCTGGAAAAGCCTTTTCATCGAAGAGATCAAAAAAACCAGAGAAGCGTACATGAGGGAAGTCAACAGGGAGCTCCCGAAAAAGATCGTCGTCCTCGGCACAGAAAAGACCGAAAAGAAACTCACAGGCTTAAAAAGCAGTATCCTTGACATCCCGCTTGAATTCCTGAATTATACGAAAAAGTTACACTTCTCCGAGAATTTCTTACAGGACATCCTGTCCTCGGAAGACTCCTTCGCCAGCCTCATAGGCTTAAGCCTGGAGGCCCCGGAACGCTCATTGAGCCTCCTGCCCCAGGAGATAAAGCAGGAGGACGCAAAGGCGTCCCGCCGCCATGAATACGCTCGCCTTACGCTGTACGCCGCGGCAGCAGTGCTCATCATGAGCTTAGGCATCGTCAATCATCTTGACAATAAGGCCGCCTACCTCACAAGGCTTAACGGAGAGCTCACCGGGATAGAAGGCCAGGCAAAGCCGCTGGAAGACGTTGAAAAGAGGCTGCGCCTGTTGGAAAACCGTTCCCAGAAGATGCTTTCGTCTCTGGACGTGCTCTACGGATTAAGCAAGGCAATGCCTCAAGGCACATTGCTTGTCAGCGTTACGTACGAACAGAACAGCCAGGTAGCCATCCGGGGGCAAGCCGACGGATTAAGCCAGGTGTTCGAGTTCGTTTCGCAGCTTGAGGCGTCTAAGCAATTCAAGGATTTCAGCCCCAAGGTCAGGTACGCGACACAGAAGAAGACACAGGCGGGACCGAGCGTGGATTTTGAAATAACCTGCCTTAAGAAAAAATAAGTATGCTAAAGATCCTCACCAAACGGGAAAAAACAATGCTCCGCGTCGCCGCGGCAGCCATTGCCTGCGGCGTTTATGCAGGGCTGTTCCTGGCGCCGGCGCTCAAGAAGAACGACGCCCTGAACGCCAAGATGCGCCTTACCGCAACGAAACTGCAAAGGTATACGCAGCTGCTTTCGCAAAAAGACGCTATCCGTAAAGAGTACGGCAGGTTCATCTCTGACCTGAAAACGGCCGGGAAGAAAGAAGACACCATGGTAAGCACCCTTTCTGAATTAGAGGGCTACGCCGGTAATGCCTCTATCAGGCTGACGGATGTAAGGCCGCAGCCCGCGAAAAACGAAGGGGCATACAAAGTGATCCTCATAGACGTTCGGGCGGAAGGCTCCATGGAAAATTTCCTGAAGTTCATCTACAGCCTCGAAAACTCCCTCTCCTTACTTCGGGTAGAAAGATTACAGCTTGGCTCTTTGCCGAATTCGCAGGCCCTGCAAGGCAACCTCTCCATATCAAAACTGGCAATTTCCGAATAAACATTCCTTAAATTTTTCTTGACAGAAAGCGCATAATTAGTATATACTCTCTAACTAGAGAGTGAAGGAGGAAAATATCCATAACATTTATCTAATAAAAGACTTAGCGAGAACCACCGGTTACTCTATTCACACCTTGAAATATTACCTTAAAATCGGCTTGATCAAGGAATTCAGCCGCAGCCCGGAAACCCGCTTTCGCTATTTTAACGACGACACTGTCGAAAAATTAAAAAAGATCCACGCCTTAAGAAGGCAGAACAAATCCATCAAAGAGATACAGGATGAGCTATTATAAAGTCATCGGCCTTGAGAGAGAGCCTTTTTCCACAAGCCCTGACCCGCATTTTTTCTACCGCTCGAACAGCCATTATTCGGCGCTGAACCGCCTTGAGATCGCCATAAGGCTTCGCCGCGGATTGAGCCTTGTGATGGGGGACGTAGGCATGGGCAAAACCACGCTTTCCCGCGCGCTCCTGCAGATGTTCAAGGAAGAAGACGATTTCATCTTCCACATGATCCTGGACCCCAGCTATAAATCGGAGTTCCAGTTCCTTTCCAGCCTGGTAAAGATATTCGGCATCACGCCCGATTTTAAATCCACGCTCGATTTCAAGGACGACCTGGAAAAATACCTTTTCCAGAAAGGCGTCAACGAGCATAAGACCATCGTGCTTTTGATAGACGAAGGCCAGAAGCTAAGCGCCGAGAACCTCGAGGTCCTGCGCACGCTGCTTAATTACGAAACCAACGAGTTTAAGCTTTTGCAGCTGGTGATCATGGCGCAGATGGAGCTCCTGCCGCGCATCCAGCGCATCAATAACTTCATGGACAGGATCTCGCTTAAATATACCATCAACCCGCTCGACGAAAAAGAAGTCAAAGAGATGATAGACTTCAGGCTCACCCGGGCAGGCTACCACAAGGAAAATTACCTTTTCACCGAAGAGGCGGTACACCTGATCTACCAGCACACCCAGGGCTACCCCCGCAGGATCGCCATGCTCTGCCACGACGCGCTCGAACACGCGGTGATGAACGAGCGTTTCGTTATTGACGATGAGCTGATACGCAGTCTCATTGAAACGCGCATACAACAATGAAAGATAACATTACCCCCGAAGAAAGGCTGTTAAAACTGATACGCAGGGAGAAAAAACCGCCTCTTTCGCCCCCCGGGAAACCCCTCGCGAAGGCCGCGCGATCCCTTGACCCGCGTAAAGCCGTCATCGCCGCGCTCATCATTTCCTGCGCGTATTTCATTTCGTCCTTCTTTTTTCCCTTGATAAGCCCGGGCAGGAAAATGCCTTTGCCGGCGCCGAAACAGCTTTCCCCGCGGGCCGCGCAGCCGCAACAAAGGCTTATGCCGCTTGAGGCCTACGTGGGGAGCGTGGAGAACCGGCAGTTATTCGGCAACCCGCTGCCTGAAGCGGACCAGCCGCGCAACGCCGAGAACCCCGATTTGATCAAGGACATCAATCTCGTAGGCATCGTTTCCGGAGAGAACCCGCAGGCTATCATCGAAGACAAGCGGCTTGAGAAAACCTATTACGTATCCAAGGGGCAATCCATCGCGGGCTTCCAGGTAGAAGACATACAGGACGGAAAAGTGGTCCTGCAATATAACGGACAGAGATTCGAACTTTATCTATAGCCATACACGGAGGCAGCATGAAAAACAAAGCAGTTTTTACGGTCATCGCCTGCTTGGCGCTCTTGCCCTTGCTCGCGCGGGCCGAAGAAATGACGCGGCAACAACCCGCCGCCGCGCAAACCTCCAACACGATCTCCCTGGACATAAAAGGCATGGAGATAACCGACGTCCTGAAAATGCTTGCCGGCCGCGCGGGGATAAATATCGTGGTGGGAAAGAACGTCAACGGCAGGGTGACCATGTTCCTGAAGGACGTGGACGTCTGGGACGCCTTCGAGATAATACTGCTCGCGAATGAGCTTGCCTATGAAAAGAAAGGCGGCATCATCAATGTCATGACGCAGCGCGATTACGAGCTTATCTACGGCGAGCGCTACCAGGACAAAAAACAGGCGAAGGTCATCCGCCTCCTGTACGCCAGGGCAATAGACCTTTCCAAGGCCTTGAACCAGATAAAATCAAATATCGGAAGGATCGTCGCGGATGAAGCCTCAAACACGCTCACCCTTATAGACACTCCGGAAAAACTGAATGAAATGGAGGCCTTTATCAAAAGCACCGACCTTCCCGTGCAGACAAGGGTATTCGCGCTGAATTACGCCCAGGCGGATAAAATAAGCGCCAAGATCCTTGAGTCGGTCACCAAGGGCGTCGGCTCGGTAAAAGTGGATGAGCGCACCAATAAGATCGTGGTCACCGATTACCCGGCGAAGCTCGAAGAGCTGGCGACCGTCATAACCGCCTTCGATGAAAAGACGCCGCAGGTCCTGATAGACGCCCAGATCATAGAGATCAACCCGCAGAAAGACCAGTTCTCCATGGGCGTTGACTGGGACTACTGGCTCAAGAAGAACGTGCGCTTCGTGGGCTCAATGGCCGCGCCCGCGATCACGGATATCACCGATATCCCCAATAAGCTCTCTTTAGGCACCGCTGCCGCGGGGGAAGACATCAGCGAAAAAGGACAATATAAATCGGTCATAGACATGCTCAGGGTGATCGGAGAGACAAAGATACTCTCAAGCCCCAGGATCATGGCGCTCAATAACCAGGAGGCAAAGATACTCGTCGGCACGAAAGAAGCGTATATCACTTCGGCAGTCTCCCAGACCGATACCGCCTCGGTGACCTCGCAGACCGTGAATTTCGTGGACGTGGGGATAAAGCTCTACGTCACCCCCACCGTCAACAGGGACGGCTTCGTGACCATGAAGATAAAGCCTGAGGTAAGCTCCGCGAAGACCTCCGATATCATCTCCGAAGGAGAAGTGACCCAGATACCTATTGTGACGACTTCCGAATCAGAAACCACCATCATGGTAAAAGACGGCACCACCATCATCATCGCGGGCCTCAAGAAAGACCAGCGCATAAAGGAAGTCAGGAAGATCCCGCTTTTAGGCGACATACCCTTTTTGGGCGCGCTTGCCAGGAACAAAAAAGAGGAGACCATAAAGACGGAGCTGGTGATCTTCATCACCCCGCATATCGTCTCGGGCCAGGAGCCGCTTGAATACGTAAGCCTGACCAATAACAAGGACATCGGGTACGTGCAGTCTTTTGCCGACGCGCAAAAGAAGAGCCAGGACCTGAAAAACATGAGCTTCGATGAATACAAAGCGATGGTGATGGATGAAATAAAACTGCTCTCGTACCAATTGAAGGACGAGGATATGCCCGAAAAAGGCGACGTTACGCTCTCGTTCGTGCTGGAGGCAAGCGGCCTGTTTAAGGCAGAGCCGTCGGTAGTTTCATCGACGAATAAAAAACTGGACTCACTCGCCCTCGAAAGCGTCAATAAGGCGGCGCCGTTCTCGCCGTTCCCCGCGGGCTCCAACAGGACGGAAGAAACCTTCAACGTGACGCTCACGTACAAATAAACGCCAAGGTTTTTTTTAAAAACACTTGAAGATTGCGTCGATTTGCATTATAGTAAGTACATTATATACAGGAGAGATCAATGGCTCAATTACTGATCGTGGATGATGAAGCGGACGTCAGGGAGTTCGCGGCAAACTTTTTCCGTAAGCGAAAGATAGAAGTCTCGATCGCCGCAAACGGCGAAGAGGCGCTCGGAAAGATAGAAAAGGAAAACCCCCGCCTGGTACTGCTGGATATCCAGATGGCGGGCATGGACGGGATCATGACGCTCGAGCGCATCAGGGAAAAGAATAAAGAGCTGAAGGTGATCATGGTGACAGGGAAAAAACCGGACGAAGAAGAATCGTTCGATAAATGCCGGCAGCTGGGAGCGCTCAGCTACATCCATAAGCCCCTTGTCCTGGAAGACCTTGAAAAAATAGTGCTTAAAGAACTGACGTAACAAGAGGCGCGTTAACCGGCTATGGCGATAGATTACAAGAAAGAACTTGAAAGCGCGGCCAAAAGCATGATCCTGGTCCATGAACCGGACCTTCTGATCAGGATGATACTTCGCCTGGTGGTGCAGAAGCTGCACGTGACCCACGCCGGCATATTATTGAGCCACCGCGACGAAAACAACAAGGAGACCTACGTGCTCACCGTCTCCCGCGGCTCGGTCGGCACCAAAGTGCCCGCGGGATTCGCGCGCATGGACACCGACAACGCCCTCGTAAAGTTATTCAGGGATAATAAGGACAGGATAGTCTTCAGCGAACGCCTCGCGCTCTACGAAGAAATAAAGAAAACGCTCAATAAAAACGAGCTGCCCCAGGACCTCCGGCAGCTTTTGGAAAAAGTCCTTTACCAGATGGACATTTTCGATATCGTCGCCTGCATCCCCAGCTTTTACCGGGACGACCTGCTGGGCATACTCCTCTTAGGGAAAAAACAGGACGACACCGAGTATGACCGCGATGAACTGAACTTTTTCGTGGCGCTGGCTTCAGACGTCGCGATGGCGCTGCGTAACGCCAGGCTCTTCAAACAGCTGCAGGAAGCCTTAAGCAAAAGGCAGCAGCTCTTCATCAATACCACCGTCGCCCTCGCCGCGGCTATAGAAGCGAAGGATTACTACACCCACGGCCATACCGAACGCGTTACGTACCTGAGCCTTGAGATCGCCAAAGTGATGAAGAACGACGAGTCCCTCGCCATCGACGGCCAGTTCCTGGAAGACCTGCACGTCGCCGCGCTCCTGCATGACATAGGAAAGATCGGCATACCGGAATCCATCCTCAATAAAGAGGCCCCCTTGACGGAATTCGAATGGACGCGGATGAAGACGCATCCGCTTATCGGCGCTACTATCCTGCAGCCGATAGCCGAACTTGACCGCGTGATCGCCGGGGTAAAGCACCACCACGAGCGCTATGACGGCAAAGGCTATCCCAGCGGCCTGGATAACGGCAGCATCCCCATGATCGCGGCGATAATCGCGGTCGCGGACAGCTTCGACGCCATGACCACCGACAGGCCTTACAGGAAAGCGAAATCAAAAGAAGATGCGGTCGAAGAAATACGCTCCCTCGCAGGACAACAGTTCCACCCGCAGGTCGTATCCGCGTTTCTCGAACTCAGCAAAGACAAGAAAATCTAGCCCTATGCAGAGGAAACGGATAATCTTGATGTATATCTCGGAGGTCTCCGGCCACCACAGCGCCACGAACGCGATAGAAAAGGCGCTGAAGGCGCTTTCCCCGCAATCGGAGGTCCTCAACATAAACGGCTTCAATTACACCAACCCCATTTCAGAAAAGATCGTCAACACCCTCTACATGAGCGTGATCAAGCGCACGCCGAAGCTCTGGGATTACCTGTATGATAACCCCGGGGTCGCCAAAAAGCTGGATAAGCTGAAAAATACCGTCAACAAGCTCAATTCCCCGAAATTAAAGAGGCTGTTCGACAGGTTCAAGCCTGACGCTGTCGCCTGCACCCAGGCATTCCCCTGCGGCATGGTCGCGGACTATAAAAAAGTCTACGATGGCGCGCTGCCGCTGGTAGCGGTATTGACGGACTTCGCGCCCCACGCGTACTGGGTCTACGACAACATCGATTACTACGTCACCCCTTCCGAAGAAGTGAGCCAGCGGCTGATAAAAAAAGGGGTGGACGCGGCAAAAATAAGGCTCTTCGGAATACCGTTCGACCACACCTTTAACGACCCGGTTGATACGGCCGCGGTATTCAAGAAGCTGAAACTGGAACAAGGGGTCTCAACCATCCTGATCATGGGGGGAGGACACGGCCTCGGCCCCATCCGCTCGATAGTCAAGTCACTTGAAAAGATAAAGGCGCCGACGCAGGAAATAATCGTCACCGGCACCAATAAGAAGCTTTACCGGATCTTAAAAAGACGCAAAAAAAAGTACAAAAAGAAGATCGCGCTCTTCAGATATACCGAGACGATCAACGAATTGATGAGCGTTTCGGACCTTATCGTTACGAAACCGGGAGGCATTACTACCGCCGAGGCGCTCAGCAAGAAGCTGCCGCTGATCATCGTCAAGCCCATCCCAGGCCAGGAGACCTCAAACACCGCGTACCTGACCGGCCAAAACGCTGCCATCAAGGTGACCGACCCGAAAAACATACACCTGGTGATCGAGAGCCTCATCAATACTCCGGGGCAGCTTGAAACCTACAGGGAATCAGCCGCCGCGATCAGCAAACCACGTTCCAGCATGGATATCGCGAAATTCCTCCTGGAATTATAACTTGACCTCATGTTCAATTATATTCTCTACAGGATAGGCCAGTTCGTCGCGCTGCATCTGCCGATCAAGCTTGCCTACGCGATAGCGGTTTTAAGCTCCGACCTGCATTATATCTTCGCGGATAAAGACCGGCTCACGCTCACGCAAAACCTGCGGGCGATATTCCCGGAAAAATCAAAAAAAGAGATCAGGAGGCTTAAGATTCGGACCTTCAGGAACTTCGCAAAATACCTGGTCGATTTCTTCCGTTTCGAAATGCTTGACAAAGACTACATCAAAAAATTCGTCACCATAAAGGACATCCGCTACCTCGACGGCGCGATGGCTGCCGGCAAGGGCGTTATTCTGCTCACCGCGCATATCGGCAACTGGGAACTGGGAGGGGTGGTGCTGGCAGTGCTGGGGTACCCCTTCTGGGCGGTGGCCCTGCCGCACAAGTACAAGAAGGTAAACGACTTCTTCAATACCCAGCGGGAGATCAAGGGGGTCAAGGTCATCCCTTCCAACAAGGCCGTGCGGCAATCGCTGACGCTGATAAAGGAAAATAAGCTCGTCGCGCTGGTGGGAGACAGGGATTTTTCACGGGAGGGCATTCTGGTAGATTTCTTCAACAAGACAACCTCGCTTCCCAAAGGCCCCGCGGCATTTGCATTGAAAACCGGCGCTCCCATCGTGCCTGGCTTCATGGTCAGGAACCCCGACGATACCTTTACCTTACAGTTCGAAAAGCCGCTGATGCCGCCCGCGGCAGTCCAGCGCGACCCCGCCAACACCAACGAAGACCAGCTTAAGGAGATCACCGAACAGTATAAGGTGATCATCGAAAAGTATATCTTGCAATACCCTGACCAGTGGTATATGTTCAGGACCTTTTGGAAAGAGGAGAAGTAAACCCGCGATGAAGACGTGCGTTATCATACCGGCCTATAATGAGTCCGCGGCCATCGCCATGCTCGTAAAAGAGATACGATCGCTCGGCCTCGACACGGTGGTAGTGGACGACGGCTCAAACGACGGGACCGGGCGCATCGCTTCCAACGGCGGCGCGCTGCTCCTTGAGAACGCCCGCAACGAGGGAAAAGGCGCCTCGCTGATCAAGGGCTTCGAGTACGCCCTCGGCAAAAACTACGACGCGGTGGTCACCATGGACGGGGACGGCCAGCACCGGCCGGAAGAGATAGTCAAATTCATCGCCGCGGCGAAACACTCGGGCGCGGGGCTTATCCTCGGCAATAGGATGTCCGACAGGAAAAATATGCCCCTGGCGCGCGTCTTCACCAATAAATTCATGTCGTGGCTTATCTCCGCGGTCACGCGCCAGCGCATCCCGGATTCCCAGTGCGGCTTCCGCCTGATGAAGGCGGAGCTGCTGCGCAGGATCAACCTGAACACCTGCAAATACGAGACCGAATCGGAGATACTGATCAAAGCCGCCCGTTTAGGCTATCGCATAGAATCCTTGCCCATACAGACCGTCTACGCGGGAGAGAAAAGCAGCATCCATCCCGTGAAAGACACCATCAGGTTTTTTAAATTTTTAGGCAAAGAGCTATGGACTACGTAGCCCTGCGTAAGCGCATGGTCGATGAGCAGCTCGTTCCCCGCGGCATACACGGCGAGGCGCTGCTGGACGCCTTTTATGCGGTTGAACGCCACAAGTTCATGCCCGAGGGCTCGCAGGAAAACGCGTATGCCGATTTTCCTTTACCTATCGGGGAGGGCCAGACCATATCCCAGCCGTATATCGTAGCGCTGATGACCGAATGCCTTGCGCTTAGCGGCAAGGAAAAGGTGCTTGAAATAGGCACCGGCTCCGGCTACCAGGCGGCGATACTTTCCAGGTTATGCAAAGAAGTCTATACGGTAGAGCGCCATGAAAAACTTGCCCAACGCGCGAAGGCGGCCTTCGATGAGATGGGCTATGCGAATATCAGGATAAAGGTAGGGGACGGCACGCTTGGCTGGAAAGAAGAGGCGCCGTTCGACAGGATCATCATCACCGCGGCAAGCCCCAAGATACCCCTGCCGCTGATAGACCAGCTGAACGAATCGGGGAAACTTATCCTGCCTCTGGGCGAAAGTTTCAGCCAGGTCCTGACGCTGGCTGAAAAGAAAAAAGGCAAGCTTGAATCCATTAACGTCTGCGGGTGCGTGTTCGTGCCCCTGATAGGTAAATACGGCTACAGCGACAGGCGCAGGGCAAACTGAATGGACCGGATTTATTAGCGTATGATAGAGACCATACTCAACGGCCTTAAAGGGCTGCCAAAAGAAACAATAGTGATACTGGTGGGGTCATTGCCCGTCTCGGAGCTAAGGGGGGCGATACCGTTGGCGCTTTCCTTCGGCATGCCTGTGGCAAAGGCCTTCTGGCTTTCCGTGCTCGGCAACCTCATCCCGATCATGCCATTCTTATTCCTGCTTGAGCCGGTCTCTAACAAATTAAGGAGATTCAAGGTTTGGTCGAAATTCTTCGACTGGCTTTTTGAGAGGACCAGGAAAAAAGCCCTGACCATACAGAAATATGAAGCGCTGGGGCTTGCCATATTCGTGGCGATACCGTTGCCGATGACCGGCGCCTGGACGGGCGCCATAGCGGCGTCGCTTTTCAAGATACGCTTCAGGTACGCGGCGCTGGCGCTCGTCGCGGGAGTGCTGTGCGCGGGGCTGATAGTCTCCGCGTTGTGCGTGCTGGGCATCATGAGCTGGAAGGCGGTGGCGCATTGATACAGGTTTATTACGGCAACGGCAAGGGAAAGACGACCGCGGCATTGGGCCTTGCGCTTCGCGCGGCGGGGGCGGGCTTAAAAGTCTACATAGGCCAATTCGCAAAGGGGAGGCATTTTAGCGAGCTTACGGCGCTGAAGAAATTCAGGAATATCACCGTCGAGCAATTCGGGGCCGCTTCCTTCATAGCGAAAAAACCTTCGGCAAAAGACAGGGAGCTTGCGAAAAAAGGGCTCGCGCGGATAAAAATGATCCTGTCGAAAAAAAACTACGGCGTCGTGGTCCTTGATGAGCTTACGATAGCGCTCCTTTTCAAACTCATCACGCTTAAGGACATACTCGGCCTCATAGAGGGGACCCCCGCGACGACAGAACTGGTCATCACCGGGAGGTTCATGCGGCCTGAGATCATAAAGAAGGCCGACCTGGCGAGCGAAATAAAGGAGATCAAGCATTATTTTACCAAAGGGCTGGATGGCAGAAGAGGCATAGAATATTAATTTTTCTTGACATAAAAATATTTTTGGATTAGCATAGCAAATACAATCATACAAGGGAGGTTCACAATGTTAGCGATAAGTTTGATTCTCTGCGGCCTATTATTAAGAATTGCCACGCACGCTCCGAACGTTACTCCGGTGGCTGCGATAGCTTTGTTTGCGGGAGTATATCTCAACAGAAAATACGCGTTTTTAGTGCCGCTTTTGCTGATGATCATGAGCGACTTCGTCATCGGCCTGCACAACGTTATCCCGTTCACCTGGGGAGCCTTCATCGCGATCACGTTCCTCGGGCTCTGGGTCAAGAAACACAAGAGCTTCTCCCGCACGCTCGGGGCGTCGCTTGTATCGTCGGTTTTATTCTATATCGTCACAAATTTCGGTGTCTGGGCCATGGGGTGGTATCCGCCGACCATGCAGGGGCTGGTTTCCTGCTATGTCATGGGGCTGCCGTTCCTGCGCGACTTCACCCTTTCAACACTGGCCTATACGGCACTGTTCTTCGGCGCCTATGAACTTATCGCGCGTTCGGTCAAAGATACGAAGTTAGCAAAAGTTCTTTTAACGGACTAGATCTATAGGAACATTCTTCAGGGTAAGGGAAGGCTGTGTGAATCAGCCGCGGTCCCGCCGCTGTAATCCTTGCTCCTGCGTTAAAAAGGAGCATCCTTAGCGTAGTTCGCCACTGTCCTAAAAGGGATGGGAAGGCCGCTAAAAGGATAGCAAGGAGAGCCAGAAGACCTGCCTGAGGAAAGATAAACGCCTCGTGGAAAGGGCCAAGCAATATGGGTGCAACCCGCCAATCACGTAGGCGGGTTTTTTGTTAAAATGGTAAAATGGGGTCAGACCCCATTTTAAGCCGGATAGGCAAAGGAAGTCTCCGTGCCCGCATCGGTATGCGGAAATCCGGAGCGCTGCCTCGCAACGGTAATCTCTAATGATGAGTAGCCCGGTCGATTGCCTGTCAACGGCCAAGTATTCTCGAAGGGAGAAGAAGATGATGAAAAAGACTTGCAGTACCCTTGCCGCGTGCGTGTGGCTGCTTGCGGCGAACGCCTTCGCGGGCAGCGTCGAACTGGACAAGATCGTCGTAACCCCCTACCGCTACGCGGAAGATATCGCCAGGATCCCCTCCAGCGTCACCGTGCTCACCTCGCAGGACATTGAAAACTCAAACGCCCAAAACATCCTCGACGTGCTCAGGCCCGTGCCCGGCCTCATCGTGCGCGATTTCTACGGGAGCGCGAACAAGGCTACCGCCGACCTTCGCGGCTTCGGTGAATTCGCGATGAGCAATACGCTGGTCATGGTGGACGGAAGAAGGGCCAACGAAATTGACTTAAGCGGTGTTGACTGGACCCAGATACCCCTTGAGACCGTGGAAAGGATAGAAGTCACCAGGGGCGGCATGGGCGGCGTCCTCTACGGGGACAACGCCACAGGCGGCGTGATCAATATCATCACTAAAAAAGGAGAGGGCAAGCCTTCATTTGAGCTTGATTCTTACGGCGGCAGCTATTCTACAAGCAAGGAATCTTTGCAGGTAAGCGGAAAAGAAAAAAATACCTCTTACTTCGGCCGCTTCTCAAACGCCTATTCACGAGGCTACAGGAAGAACAGCGGCTACACGCTCATCGATTACGGCGCAAAGGCCATCCAGAAATTCACCGACACCTGCTCGGTTACCTTAAGCGCCAGCTACCACGACGACGAATTCGGCCTGCCCGGGGCCTTACGCGAAAGCCAGCTGGGCAACTCACGCAGGGCCACGCTGTTCCCCGACGACAAAGTCGGGCAAAAAGACTGGTACGTCCAGCTGGGCGCCGAAAACGAATTCAGCGATTCGCTCGCGGCGCGCGCGGATATCTCGTTCAGGCAAAGGAACATCGACGATAACCTGCTTACCTCAAAAAACATCGACACCAGGGACATCGACACCTTCGGTTTCAGCCCGTCGCTGATATATAAAGCCGACGTGCTGGGCGCGCAGCATAAGCTGATCGGCGGCGTTGACGTGTACCGCTGCGGGTCCCGCATCGATGCGCTGTCGTTTTACGGCCTTAACTATTACGATAACGGAAAAACCAGGCAGACCGACATAGACAAATTCTCTAACGGCTATTACCTGCAGGACGAAGTGCAGGTAAAAGACAAGCTCTCGCTTTTATACGGCTACCGCTACGAGCAGGCGCGCTATTCTTTCGATTCTAACCCTATGCCGGGCCCATGGACAAGCGACCTTTTCTGGATACCGACCGTGGTCGATTCAAAAGTGAAAGTGAATGAAAAAGCCTATAACGCGGGGGTGAATTACCTTTACGCTGAAGGCTCAAAAGCGTTCTTTTTGTATTCAAGGGGTTTCAGGCTCCCTGCGACCGATGAGTTTTACAGTATCTTCGCCACGCCCCCGGTCAATGTCAACCTCAAGCCGCAGGATTCCCTCGACGTTGAGCTGGGCGTAAAGCACCGCTTCTGCCCGTCGTTTGAGGCGAGCGCCACTTTGTTTGACCTGCGCATCAAAAACGAGCTCTTTTTCGACCCGCTTACCTTTGAGAACAAGAATTACGACAAGACCGAGCACCGCGGGATGGAGCTTGCCATGGAATTAAAATACAAGGAGTTATTCAGCGTCACGCCGAGCTACACCTTCACGGAGGCGTTCTTCAAGGGAGGCACGTATCACGGCAACCAGATACCGCTGGTCCCCAGGCATAAGGTTTCTCTGGGCGCGGCGGTCAGCCTGCCCAAGGCGTGCAGTCTGAATATCCTGGGCACCTTTACCGGGCCGCGTTATTTTATCAACGACCAGGCGCATAATTACCCGAAGCTCGACGGCTTTATCACCGTTGACGCGAAGCTGAGCTGGCGGCCGTCAAAGTTTTGCGGCCTTTTTTTCGGTGCCAATAACCTTTTTGACGAGGATTATTCGGAGATCGGCGCAATTTCAACCGCCTATAACGAGAGGGGCTTTTATCCTTCGCCGGGCAGGAATTTCATCGCCGGGGTGGACTTGAGCTTTTAAAACCCTTGAAAAGCGCGTTCGGGTATGTTATTGTAATACAATCATGCTCCCCGAAAAAAAGATACTGTATAGCGCGATAATAGTTTCCCTGGCGGCGCACACCGCGATACTCCTGCAAGCGCCGGATTGGCTGTTTTTGCCCAAAAACAAAACTGAACAGCAGATAGCGGTGCATTATATCAAGAGCGTCCAACCGCCTGAGGCGCCGTTACGAGAGATCGTCCGCAAAACCGTACCGGTGCCGCAATTACCTCCCAAGGTGGACCTTGACGGTAACCTCAAGGTCCCCGTGCAGGACAAAACAAGCGTCCGGGAGGTCTTCAAGAACAACACCGAAGCCTTCCGGCAGCAGGCATCCTTCATGAAACCCGCGGCGCTGAAGCCCGACACCATCGAGATCAAAAAAAAGATCACGCTTCCCCAGATGGCTCCGATGGAGGAAGATAAAATAAAAAACCCGTCGTATATAGGCTATTACCAGCTCGTGCGTGAAAAAATAAGGCGCGCGGCATACCACAACTACGTGCGCACCGAAACCGGCGAGGTCTTCCTGTCATTTGTGGTCGGCCGGGACGGCTCACTTAAGGACCTGCGGCTGCAGGAAGGCAGGTCTTCGGGCAGCCCGTACCTGGCGCAGGTAGCGGAAAAAAGCATACGGGAGGCGGCGCCGTTCACCGCGTTCCCGCAGGACCTTGATTATCCCCAGCTTTCCTTCAACGTGATCATCTCCTTCCAGGTGGAATAGGAAAGCTGTAACATCCGTAGCGATGGCCGTTTCAGAACGAATCAAAGGCATAGACACCTTCAAGGTGATCGCCAGCTTCTTCGTCATCTGCCTGCATACCGCGCCGTTCGAATACAGCGCGCAAAAATACTCAAGCAGCTTTTTTCAGGCCCTCGAAGTGCTGGTGTATCTGTTAAGCAGGCTGGCGGTGCCGTATTTCTTCATCACCTCGGGGTATTTCTTCGGAAAAGCGATACAGAAAGACCTGCCCACGCGGGAACTGTTCAAGAAATACATAAAAAAGCTTTTCTTCGTGTTCTTGAGCTGGACCGTGTTTTACGCCATCCTCACCCACCACCTCGTAGAAAATATCCTCGCGCACGGCATTATCCGAGGGCCGGTAAGGGCCATTTACGAAGACACGATTTCGTTCATCGTCCATAACCCGGTGGCCTTTATTTTCCAGGGGACAGCCGTCCATTTATGGTTCATACCGTCCTTGATCGTTTCGCTGACGATCCTGACGTGGTTCGTGCTGGCGAAAAAGGATAAATATTTGCTGCCGTTTGCGATCTTCCTGTATATCATCGGGCTGATGGCAAGCTCTTACGCGCGCACTCCCGCCGGCATCGACATCCACTTCAATACCAGGAACGGCCCGTTCTTCGGCACGCTGTTCGTGGCACTGGGCTGGTGGTTTTCAAAAAGGCAGATACGCATCTCCCTGAAACTTGCTTCGTCGATTTTTGCCGCGGGCTTCATCCTGCAAGTGGCGGAGGCATTCCTGCTGCACCGGTATTTTAACGTCAACCCGTACTTTGATTATTCCCTGGCCACGGTGCTCTTCGGCACAGGGGCTTTCCTGTTCGTGCTGTCAAGGCCAAACCTCGGGCAAGGCACGTTCCTGGCGCCGCTAGCGCAGTTGAGCATGGGCATCTACCTGTTCCACCCGTTCATTTATCACCTGCTTCGCCCATTCAGGGATTATACGCCGCCTTTATTCTGGGATATCACTATCGCGTTCATAGTCTTCGCCATTACCGTCGTCGGCGTCAAGATCATGCGCAAATACCAACTCACTCGCCCCCTAGTCACCTAGGGGACAGGTCCCTATAGGGGGACAGTCCCCTGGGTGAGAACCGTCCCCTTAGGTCCGCCCGCGCCAATCTTTTTCAAATTTTATCTTGCAAAAACCGCTTAAAAATAGTATATTATAGTACTACGCTTTTTCATAAACTTGTAACTTTATCACTGAAAAGGGATTATAGGATTTGGGGCCCATAGCTCAGCTGGTCAGAGCAGGTGACTCATAATCACTTGGTCCGGGGTTCGAATCCCTGTGGGCCCAGTATACAAATGATCGGGCGATTGGCTCAGTTGGTTAGAGCGCCACATTCACATTGTGGAGATCAGAGGTTCAAGTCCTCTATCGCCCATATTTAAAAAAAGGACGGTCATGCCGGAAACTAACCTGAAGGCGCAGCTAAGCAGCCTTATAGAGCTGCAGGCTATAGACAGCCAGATCTACGCGTTAAAGAACGAAAAGAATTTAATACCCGCGGAGTTACAAGCCATCGAGTCCGCCTTTGAGGAAAAGAAACAAAGGATGGCCGGCCTGGAAAAACAGCTTCTGGACGTGCAGAAGCAGAAGAAGGAGACCGAAGGCGACCTCGCCGCCAGGGAAGAAGCGACGAAAAAACTCCAGTCGCAGCTTTTTTCCCTCAAGACGAACAAGGAATACCAGACCATGCTCCAGCAGATAAGCGACTCCAAGGCAGACGGTTCGGTCATCGAAGACAAGATCCTCGTGCTGTTCGACTCAATGGATAAGCTCAAGAACGACGTCGAGCGGGAGAAAAAGGCGCTCGCGGAAGAGGAAAAAAAGTCAAACGAAGAAAAGAAAAAGGTCAACGACAGGATAAAAGAAATAGACGATAAGCTGGCGCAGATGGACGCGCAGAGAGGGCGGATCTCCCCCGGAATAGACCCCGAGATCCTCGCGCAGTACGAGCGGATACTCCAGAACCGGGAAGGCCTTGCCATCGTCGCCGTCAAGAACAACACCTGCCTTGGCTGTAACATGTTCGTTCAGGCCCAGATAATAAACCTTGTCAAAATGTACGAGCACATCATCACCTGCGAAGTCTGTAACAGGATACTGTTCGTCGATGAATAGCCTGCAGATGTACATAGACGGGGCCTCCAAGGGTAACCCGGGCCACAGCGGCATAGGCGTGATAGTCTGCAAAGACGGCCGCACCGTAAAGAACGTCGCGCACTATATCGGCACCGCGACCAATAACGTGGCCGAGTACACCGCGCTCATCTACGCGCTGCAGGAAGCGCTCCTGTTGAAGGCGGATGAAGTCACGGTGCATACGGACAGCGAGCTGCTCTGCCGCCAGCTGCACAAAACATACAAGGTAAAAAACCCGCGCATACTCTGCTTATACGAGCAGGCGCTTGCCCTTATTGCCGGTTTTAAAAAGTTTACCATTCATCATATCCCCAGGGAGCGGAACCTGGGCGCAGATAAATTAGCCACTACCGCGGTCAGGGAAGCCTTAAAGGCGCACCGCGCGTAGCGTTCTTTCACAGATACGGGAAACGGGCGCAAGTGATCGCCCCTTAAGGGGAGGAAAGTCCGGGCTCCTGAGGACAGCGTGCTTTCTAATCGAAAGCGCTCGCGCTCCGACTTTAATTAGCCGGGGTGCTCGCAGGGAAAGTGCCACAGAAAATAAACTACCTTGCGCGTAGCGATACGCGCGGGGCAAAGGTGAAAAGGTAGTGTAAGAGACTACCGTAAGCCATAGCGATATGGCTTGCACGGAAAACCCCACGCGGAGCAAAGTAAAGTAGTCCCGCCCCTGCAGGGCCCGGGTCATACCGGGCCTCGCGTATGAGCTGTCCGCTCGAATCTCCGCGAGGAGAGGGCGGCGCGGGTTTACCGCTTGAGTCCCGGCGGCAACACCGGGATCGAGAGAAATGATCACTGTAACCAGAAGAAGTACCGAATTTTTTCCGGTTATTACAGAACTCGGCTTATCGCGCCTGTTTCCTTTGTATTGCATACATAAACTATAACCTTAAGGAGGAGTATCATGTCAGGTCATTCAAAATGGGCAGGGATCAAACACAAAAAAGCCGCTACCGACGCGAAGAAGGGGCAGCTCTACACGAAAATAATCAAGGAGATCACAGTCGCCGCGCGCGCGGGAGGGGGCAGCCCCGACACCAATTCGCAGCTTCGCGCCGCGATGGCAAAAGCGAAAGAAGCGAACATGCCTTCCGATAACGTAAAGACCGCGATAAAGCGCGGGACCGGAGAACTGCCCGGGGTTATCTACGAGACGGCCATGTACGAAGGTTACGCCCAGGGAGGGGTCGCGTTACTCATCGAGACCCTGACCGATAATAAGAACCGCACTACCGCGGAAGTCCGCAACATCATGAATAAAAAGGGGGCGAATATGGCGGGCGCCGGATCGGTGGGCTGGATGTTCACCAAAAAAGGCTATATCCTTGTGGACAAGAACGAGGTCGCGGAAGAGGAGCTTATGAACGTGGCTCTGGATGCCGGGGCAGAGGACATCAAACAGGACGAGAAGAACTACGAGATCTTCACCGCGCCGGTGGATTTTGAAAAGGTAAAACAGGCGCTTGCGGCAAAAGGGATAAAAAGCCAGGTCTCGGAACTTACGATGCTGCCGTCCTCCACCGTCAAAGTCACCGGAGGCGACGCGAAACAGGTGTTATCCCTGGTAGAGGCCCTGGAAGAACACGAAGACGTGCAGGAAGTCTACGCCAATTTCGATATACCGGATGAGATCCTGGAACAGATAAGCGCTACGGAATGAGAATACTGGGTATTGATCCGGCCTTAGCCGTTACCGGCTACGGCATCATAGACGTCAGGAACAATACGCGAGCGTTAGTAACGGCGGGAGCGGTGATCACTTCGTACCGCCAACCCCTGCCCGAGCGGCTGGACAAGATCTACGAATCCATAACCGGGCTGATCGCGCGGACAAAACCACAGGTAATGGTGGTTGAAAAGCTCTACGTGCATTACCACCATCCTACGACCGCGTATCTCCTGGGCCAGGCGCGCGGCATTATCTGCCTGGCCTGCGCCAAAGGAAAGATCCCATTGATAGAATACGCGGCCACGCGCGTAAAAAAAGCGGTCGTGGGAAAAGGGCTTGCCCCGAAATCCCAGGTGCAGCGCATGGTCTGCACTATTTTGAGGCTAAAAACGCAGCCCAAATATAACGACGTTACCGACGCGCTGGCATTGGCCATCGCCTACAGCTATATCATGAAAACGGCCAGGATGGGTTTACGATGATCGCCCGCATTTCAGGCACAATCATAGAAAAAGGCGCCAATTACGTGCTCTTAGCATCCGGGGACCTCACCTACGAAGTGCTCATACCCGAGACCGTGATGCAGCGCATAGAAGAAACCGCTTCGCCGGAAGGGCCGATAAACCTGATCACCTACCATTACCTTCAGGTCGAGCCGTCCAGGAGCATCCCCATCCTGATAGGCTTTTTGAACGAAGTAGAAAAAGAGTTCTTTGAAACATTCATCACCGTTTCTGGCATAGGCCCGCGCGCCGCCCTGAAAGCGCTCAACCAGCCGATCTCGCTGATAGCCAGGGCCATCGACGACGCGGACATCGTCTTCCTTAAGACCCTGCCCGGCATAGGCCAGCAGCGGGCAAAGGAGATCGTGGCGAAGCTGCAGAACAAGATCGGGAAATTCGGCCTCATCCAGGACGAAGGCGCCTCAACCAGGAAGCAGGCGACAACGCACATAGAAGAAGAAGCGCTCGCGGTCCTTATGCAGCTTGAGTACAAGAAACCGGAAAGCCTTTCCATGATAAAGAAAGCGCTGGAGCATAACAAAGGCATAAAGACCACCGAAGAGCTCCTGAACGAAGTCTATAAACAAAAAGGCAAACCACGCACATAAGGAATTGCCATGACAGAAAATAACACGAAAGCCGCGATAGAAGCGCTCCTGTTCATAAACGAAAAACCCGTGATGGTCGAGCAGATAAAAAAGGTATTCGGCCACCTCTCGCACGAAGAGATACGGGGCCTACTGGCGGAGTTAAAATCAGACTACGAACGGGACAACCGCGGCGTGCGCCTCTACGAAGTAGCGGGGGGCTTCCGGATGATCGCGGCGCCCGACTATGTCCAGTTCTTAAAGAAGCTCAGCAAGGAGCAGCACCAGGACAAACTTTCAAAGCCTTCGCTGGAGACGCTTGCTATCATCGCCTACAAACAGCCCATCACCAAGATGGAGATAGAGTCGCTTCGCAGCGTCAATATCGACGGGGTAATACACACCCTGCTGGAAAAAGACCTTATCCGCATTGCCGGAAGGAAAAACGCGCCCGGCAGACCGAAGGTCTACGCCACCACCAGGCTGTTTTTGGAATATTTCGGCTTGAATTCACTGGAAGAGCTGCCGAAGATAGAAAAAGAGAATTTTTCCGGGTCCCTGGCAAAGGCGGAAGCAGAGGGACCGGCTAAAGGAGAAGAACAGAATGACACTGAAAAAACTGCGCCGGCACATTGACACGTTAGACGAGCGTATCGTCGGGCTCCTGAACGCGCGCGCGAAGGTATCCATGGATATTGCCCGGATCAAGCAGGGAGCGGGAAAAAGCGTTTATTCCCCTGACCGCGAACGCGAGGTCTTCAAGAAGATCGCCCGTTTGAGCAAAGGGCCGCTTAAGGCAAAATCGCTTGAGCCTATTTACCGCGAGGTCATGTCATCGAGCCTGGCGCTGGGTGAATCCCTTACCATCGCCTATCTTGGGCCCGAGGCCACGTTCACGCACCTTGCCGCGCTCAAAAGATTCGGCTCGCAGGTGAATTTCCTTCCCTGCGACAGCATTGACGACGTCTTCCTGGAGGTAGAGCGGGAAAACGCCGACTACGGGGTGATCCCCATCGAAAACACCATCGAAGGCGCGGTGAACCACACGCTGGATATGTTCATGGACTCCGAGCTGAAAATATGCGCGCAGATAATCCTTGACGTCTCGCACAACCTGCTGGCGAACTGCCCTAAAGACAGGATAAAAACAGTGTATTCCATCGCCCAGGTATTCGGCCAGTGCCGTATCTGGCTCCAGGAAAACTTAAGCGGGGTGGAAAAGGTGGAGGTCTCAAGCACCACGCGCGCCGCCCAGATCGCGGCAAAACAGAAATACAGCGGCTGTATCGCCTCGTCGCTGGCAGCCGAGATCTACCATTTGAAGGTCATCACCGCCAATATCGAGGATTCGCCGCATAACGCGACCAGGTTTTTCGTGATAGGTGAATCCGACGTGCCGCGCACGGGCCACGACAAGACTTCTATCATGTTCTCCATAAAAGACAGAGTAGGCGCCCTGCACGACATGCTCATCCCGTTCAAGAAACGCAGGATCAACCTTACCAAGATAGAATCCAGGCCCTCCAAGAAAAAGGCCTGGGACTATTATTTCTTCATGGATCTACAGGGCCACAGGGAGGAACCAAAGGTACAACAGGCCCTGCTCGAACTTGAACGTAATTGCAGGTTCCTGAAAGTGCTGGGGTCCTATCCCCTCGGAGAGTAAATGAAAGGCTTAGTAAGAAAAAATATCCGGAACATAACGCCGTATAAGGCGGGTAAACCGATCGAAGAGACCAGGCGCGAGCTCGGCCTTAAAGAGATCATAAAGCTTGCCTCCAACGAAAACCCGCTCGGCCCTTCGCCCAAAGCGCTGGAGGCGGCGAGAAAAGTATTAGGCGGCCTAAACCGTTACCCGGACAGCCAAAGCTTTTACCTGAAGCAGCGCCTGGGGAAGCACTACAGGATCGCGCCCTCCATGGTCGTATTGGGAAACGGCTCTGATGAGCTTATCGATATCATCATCAAGACGTTCGTCGAGGATAACGAGCATATCGTCACCTCCCGCGCCACCTTCCTTGAATACGAGATCATCGCCAACGTGAACGGCCGCAGGGTGGTTACCGTGCCTTTAAAGGATTTCAAATACGACCTGGATGCGATCAGGAAAAAGGTAACCGCGCGCACGAAGCTTGTCTTCATCGCGAACCCCAATAATCCGACGGGAACCTATGTCAATAAGGCGCAGCTCGAAGCGTTCATTACGTCCCTGCCTAAAACCGCGCTCGTGGTGCTTGATGAAGCCTATGACTCCTTTATCGACGTCAAAGACTTCCCTGACAGCCTCGCGCTGGCGAAAAAAGGCAATTGCATCGTGTTAAAAACGTTCTCAAAGGCATTCGGCCTGGCGGGATTAAGGATCGGATACGCGATAGCGGACGCGAAGTTGACGCCGTACCTGGAAAAGGTGCGCCAGCCCTTCAACGTCAATCTTATAGCCCAGGCAGCGGCTCAAGCGGGCCTTGACGACAAACATTTCCTTCGCAGGTCGCGCGCGGCAGTGCTTGAAGGCAAGCGCTACCTTTACCGCCAACTCGATTCGCTTGGAATACGCTATGTCCCCTCCGTGGCTAATTTCATACTCGTGGATGTCAGGGCCGACAGCGTCGAGATATTCAAGAAAATGCTTACACTCGGCGTGATCGTAAGGGACATGCAGCAGTACGGCCTCATAAATTTCATCAGGGTGACCATCGGCACCGCGCCGGAGAACAGGAAGTTCATCGCGGCGCTGAAAAAAGTACTAGCCTAAGGAGCCAGCACATGATCATAGTATTACGACCGGACGCGACAGAACAGCAGATAAACCACATCACCGAAAAAGTCCAGAAACTGGGCCTGACCCCACACGTTTCAAAAGGCACCGAGCGCACCATCATCGGTGTCATCGGCCCCGAAGATATACTGCGCGTAACGCCCCTGGAGGTTTTCGCCGGCGTAGAAAAAGTAATGCCGGTATTGTCGCCCTACAAGCTCGTTTCGCGGGAATTCAAGAAGGAAGATTCTATCGTAGACGTGGGAAAAGGGGTCAAGGTCGGCGGAAAAAAGATAGTGGTCATGGCAGGCCCCTGCGCGATAGAAGACATGGAGACCTTATCGGAGGTAGCCGAAGAGATCAAAAAATCCGGCGCCACCGTGTTACGGGGCGGGGCATTCAAGCCGCGCACTTCACCCTACAGCTTCCAGGGCATGGGAGAGAAGGGATTAACGCTCCTGAAAGAAGTAGGCGACAGGTTAAACCTGCCTACCGTCACTGAAGTAATGGACCCCCGCGACGTTGAGCTGGTCGCCAAATACGCGGATATCCTGCAGATTGGCGCGCGCAATATGCAGAATTTCAACCTGCTCAAAGAAGTGGGGTCGGCTAAAAAACCCGTGCTCCTTAAAAGGGGGCTTTCCTCGACCATCAAGGAACTGCTTATGTCGGCGGAATACATCCTGGCCGGAGGCAATTTCAACGTGATCCTCTGCGAACGCGGGATAAGGACCTTTGAAGACTACACCCGTAACACCCTGGATATAAG
Source organism: Candidatus Omnitrophota bacterium (assembly GCA_041309005.1). Classification (GTDB taxonomy): domain Bacteria; phylum Omnitrophota; class Gorgyraeia; order Gygaellales; family Profunditerraquicolaceae; genus PPR-0468. Next base: position 13,436 of record JBFZAN010000030.1, on the reverse strand, counting down.
CGCCGTTGCGGCGGTCAAGCAGCTTTCGCATCTTCCGATAATAGTGGACCCCAGCCACGCCGCGGGCAAATGGGGGCTTGTGCCGCCCCTCGCCAAAGGCGCGGTCGCCTCCGGCGCGGACGGGCTGATCATCGAGGTGCACAGCCACCCGGAAGACGCGGTCTCCGACGGCGCGCAGTCGCTTTTGCCTTCAAACTTCTCAAACCTGATGAAAGAGTTAAAGGCGGTGGCCGCGAGCGTGGGAAGAGAACTATAATGAAACTATTCAAAAAAGTTGCGGTCATCGGAACGGGGCTGATAGGCGGCTCCATCGCGCTTGACCTCAAAAAAAGAAAGCTCGCCGGTACGGTAATAGGAATAAGCCGCCGCAAAGAGAGCCTGGCGATCGCCAAAAAAAGCGGCGCCATAGATATCGGCTCGCAGGACGCCCTGGCCGCCGCAGACGCCGACCTGGTCATTTTCGCGACGCCGGTAAGCGCCATTTTGCGCCTCGCTCCCGTTATCGCGCCCGTCATAAAGCCCGGCTGCATCGTCACCGACGTAGGCAGCACCAAGGAAGAGATCGTTACCGCCTTAAGCAGCCACTTTGCCCGTTTCGTGGGAAGCCACCCTCTGGCAGGCTCGGAGAAACGCGGCATGGCGCACGCGCGTCAAGGACTTTTCAAAAATTCGCTCTGCGTGCTCACGCCGGTAAAGAACACCGATACGCAGGCCTTGCGCAAGATCCGCTCGTTATGGGTTTCTCTCGGCGCCAAAACAGTATTGCTTTCGCCTAAAGCCCACGACAGGATACTTTCCCGGGTCAGCCACCTGCCGCACGCCATCGCCTTTTCCCTGGCCGGCTCGCTTGAAGGCGACTGCCTCGATTTCGCTCCCCCCAGCCTCAAAGACGCCACGCGCGTGGCTTCCTCCGACAGCGGGCTCTGGGCGGATATATTCTTAAGCAACCGTAGAAACCTCCTTGAATCCATAGATGTTTTTAACCGCGGCCTCGCGCGGCTTACGCGGGCGGTCAGGAAACAGGACCGGGCGCGCCTGGTCAGGATATTAGACGCCGCCAAACGCAAGAGGGCCTCGCTCAAATGATCATCGCAATCGACGGCCCCGCGGGAGCAGGCAAGAGCACGGTCGCGAAATTACTGGCGAAGAAACTGGGCTTCCTCTACATAGACACGGGAGCGATGTATCGCGCCCTCACCGTAAAGGCGATACGCGACGGGATAGACATTCGCAACGCCTCCCGCGTCGTAAAGATGGCAAAGGCCAGCAGGATCGACCTTATCGGCAAGAAGGACGGCTCCCTCGAGGTGCTCCTTGACGGCAAAGACGTTTCCAAAGCGATACGGGAGCCTGCAGTGACCAGCCGCGTCTCGGATGTCGCCAAGATCAAGGGGGTGCGGCAGGTGATGGCCTGCCTGCAGAGGAAACTCGGCAAAAAAAAGGACAGCGTCCTTGAAGGCCGCGATATAGGCACCGTGGTGTTCCCCGGCGCCGAAAAAAAATTCTTCATCGACGCTGATTTCACAGAACGGGTAAAACGCCGCTACAAGGACTTAAAGGACCTGAAGATCCATAAGGTCTCAAGCGCGCAGGTCGCATGCGACTTAAGCAACCGCGACACCATCGACTCCACGAGAAAATGCGCGCCGCTCAAAAAAGCAATAGATGCGATCTATATCGATACCACCGACCTTACTATCAAGCAGGTAGTAGCCGCCATGGCGGGCCATATCGGCCCCCGGGAAAAAAGTAAATAAATGGATACTTCGCTCATACGGAATTTTTCCATCATCGCCCACATCGACCACGGCAAATCCACTCTCGCCGACAGGATACTGGAATTGACCGGCGCAATTGACAAGCGCCACGCAAAAGACCAGATCTTAGACGATATGGACCTGGAACGGGAGCGGGGCATCACCATCAAGGCCTCCACCGTACGGCTTGCCTTCAAGTCCAAAGACGGCAAAGAGTACGCGCTGAACCTTATCGATACCCCCGGCCACGTTGATTTTACCTATGAAGTATCCAAGTCCCTGGCTGCCTGCGAAGGCGCGGTCCTGGTCATAGACGCCGCGCAGGGCATCGAAGCCCAGACCGTGGCGAATTACTACCTGGCGATGGAAAATAACCTGACCATCATACCCGTGCTCAATAAAATAGACCTCACCTCCATAGACATACCGCGCGTGAAAGAGCAGATCGTCTCGGTGCTGGGTTTCAAGGACGAGGAGATAATCCTTGCCTCCGCCAAAGAGGGCACCGGCGTCCTGGACATCCTGGAAAGCGTGGTAAAGAACGTACCCGAGCCGCCGGGTGAAATAGCGCACCCTTTAAAGGCCCTGGTCTTTGACTGCAGGTTCGATACGTTCAGGGGAGTGGTGGTGTTCGTGAGGATCATGGACGGGACGCTTGAGTTCTCCACCCCGATACAACTGATGCATTCGGGTAAAAGCTTCAAGATAGAAGAGCTGGGCGTGTTCAAGGACCTCAAATATTTCAAGACAGACTCGCTCTCCTGCGGAGAGGTAGGCTATATCATCGCCAATATGCGCGACCCGAGAGAGATCATCATCGGCGACACCATCACCGACATGAAAAACCCCTGCGCGAAGGCGCTTCCCGGCTACCGCACCATTAAACCGCTTGTCTTCTGCGGCATCTATCCGGTGAACCCGGGCGATTTCCCGCAACTGCGCGAAGCGATGGATAAGCTTAAGCTTTCCGACGCGTCTTTCGTCTATGAGCCCGAAAACAGCGAATCGTTCGGCTCAGGTTTTCGCTGCGGCTTCCTGGGGCTTTTGCACATGGAGATCGTCCAGGAGCGCCTGGAGCGGGAATACGACTTGAACCTGATCTTGACCGTGCCGAACGTCGTCTACAGGGTGAACCTCAGGAACGGCGAAACCCTGGACGTGGACACGCCGGCAAAGTTCCCTTCGGCGCAGGATATCGAAGAGGCGCTTGAGCCCTACGTGAGCCTGCTGGTGATCATGCCGGTAGAGTCGCTTGACCCGGTGTGCGAATTCATCAAAACAAGAAGGGGCAGCTATTCCTCGCAGGAACACCTGGGCGCCGACAGGGTAAAGCTGGTATTCAACATCCCGCTCTCCGAGATCATCGTCGATTTTTACGACCGCATAAAGTCCCTCACCAGAGGCTATGGTTCAATAGATTACGAGTTCAAGGACTATCTTCCCGTGAAGCTCGTCAAGCTCGACGTCATGCTCAACGGCGTGGTCTGCGACGCCTTTTCCTCGCTTATCTACAAGGAGAAGGCCTACGCCAAGGCGCGCAGCCTTACCGCGCGTTTGAGGGAGCTGATACCGCGGCAGCTCTTCGAGGTCGCCATACAGGCCGCGATCGGGGGCCAGATCCTGGCGTCGGAAAAAGTGCGCGCGATGGGAAAGCACGTGACCGGAAAGTGCTACGGCGGGGATATCACGCGAAAGCGCAAATTATGGGACTTGCAGAAAAAGGGGAAGAAGCGGCTGAAGCAGTTCGGCAAAGTCGAGATCCCCCAAGAAGCGTTCCTGGAGGTATTAAAAATATAATATGAAAAAACAAAAAGTGAAGATGATCGTCAAAGAGTGGGTAGAGTCAATCGTGATCGCCTTTATCCTGGCGATGTTCATACGGATATTCGTGGTCCAGGCGTTCAAGATCCCGACCGGCTCCATGCGCCCGACGCTGATGGAAGGGGACGTGATCCTGGTGAATAAATTCATCTACGGCGCGAAGATCCCCATCAGCGATAAATTAAGGCTGCCCGCCTTGCGCCAGCCCAAGCGCGGAGACATCATCGTTTTCATCTACCCTGAAAACCCGAAAAAGGACTTTATCAAAAGGCTGGTCGCGGTGGGAGGGGAGACTGTCGAGATCAAGAACGGCACCATCTATGTCGACGACAAGCCGCTGCAGGACCCGTTGTTCGGCCAGCGCTACTATTATAACCGCGGAGATTTCGGGGAAGAGGGCAAGAAGATCACGGTCCCCAACAACAGCTTTTTCGTATTGGGGGACAACTCCCAATCCTCCCAGGACAGCCGCTACTGGGGGTTCGTGCCTTACGATGCCGTGCTCGGGAAAGCAATAGTCATCTACTGGCCGCCCCAAAGGATCAGGTTGCTTAAATGAACTTCGCGAACAAAATATCTACCTTCAGGATAGTAAGCGTGCCGTTTTTCGTGGCGAGCCTTGTGTATTATAACCACTATCCTGAAAAAGATTTCCTAAGATACATCGCGCTTGCGATCTTTCTGCTCGGGGTGCTCTCGGACGCCGTTGACGGCTATATCGCGCGCAAGGCGAAGCTGCATTCCAAAGCAGGGCTGATCCTGGACCCTCTCGGGGATAAGCTGCTTTTGATCAGCGCGTTCGTCTGCCTGTTCTTTTTACCCTCGGAAATAAAATTCCCGCTCTGGGTGACGCTGGTGGTGATAAGCCGCGACTTCCTGATACTTCTGGGCGCGCTGCTTATTTTTATAGTCAAACAGACCATGAATATCGCTCCCACAAGGTGGGGCAAGCTCACCACGACGTTCCAGATGGCCTCGGTGATCGCCGTGCTCCTGCAGCTTGGCGTCGCCTACATCCTCATGTTCCTCGCGGTGTTTTTCACCATCATTTCAGGGTTCGATTACGTAAGCAGGGGGTTCAAGATCCTATATGCTCCGGATAATTCCAGGAATACTCATTAGTTATCTGATCGGCTCCATCCCTACCGCGTATCTTTTCGCGAAAGCCTTAAAGGGCGTTGACATTCGCACCCAGGGCTCAGGCAATGTCGGCGCGACCAATGCCTCCAGGGTCCTGGGCAAAAAGCTGGGGCTGCTTGTGTTATTGCTCGATATCGCCAAGGGAGCCATCGCCGTGGTGCTCGTCGGGAACGCGTTCGCGCCCGCCGCGACCCAGGCGTTCAATGAAGCGGCGCTTAGCACACTGCTGGGCTTTTCCTGCATCATCGGCCACAGCTGGACGATATTCCTTGGATTTAAAGGCGGCAAAGGAGTAGCGACCACGCTGGGAGTGCTCTCCGGGCTGGCAGCGCAGGTTGCCGAGCTACGAGTGGTGCTTGCGGCCGTGCTACTTGCGTGGCTGCTGATATTCATCCTGTATAAGGTCGTCTCCATCGCTTCCATTGCCGCGGCAGTAACCCTGCCCGCGTCCATAGCGTGTTTCACCGATAACAAGCCGCTTCTCGTTATCGGCGTCCTTATCGCATGCGTGGTTATCCTGCGCCATTCATCAAACATCAAACGCCTCACCCAGGGCAAAGAACCCCGTTTTTCCTTCAAGAAAACTCCTTCGCAAAAATAACCTTCTTTTCCCGTGAAAACGCTTTCTCCATAACTCTAATAATACTTGAAACTTAGCTCTTCAGAGTGCATACTTTGAGTAGATATTAATGGGGTCAGACCCCATTATCGGAAAAAAGGGTCTGACCCCATTATTACACGGTCTTTCTAAGGAGTTTATAAAAGTTCTAATTTTCTCGAATCATTATAAGATCCCCACCAGCCACAATATGGATTACAGGGGATAGCCGGATTGCCGAGAAAATAAACAGGAGGATTACCATTCATAGGGCAATCCGGCTTGTTTAATTTTTTAAAAAAAGAGGCGGCCATGAGAGACTTATTCTTCAGGAACTTCACGTCAAAAGACAGAAAAAAAAGAATGGTGTCCAGCGGCGAGATCATGGATAAATCAGGGGTCCGCACAATAATCCGACGGCATTTTGTCTGCCTGGTAAAAGAAGTCAAGCATTGCAAGCTTGAAAAACCGGCGCCTTACATGAGCGTGGTAAAGGAGCGCAATAACAAAGCGTTCACCGAAAAGTTTTTTTGCAGGATCAAAGGAGGCTTCTATATAGCCAGCTGCGGAAAATTATACCTTGTGATCTTCATGCATTCCCTTAAAATTAAATTAGCAGCCATATCCAGCGTGGTGCATTCAATGTAAAGAAAATTTGATTTTCTGATTAATATAAGGTATACTTAATAAATAATTTAAAAAAGTTTAAATCCGGAACTCTTCAGTTATGGAGGTAACTGGGGAGAAGCCACGGTAAATTCAAGCCGGGTTGACAATTTTGGGTCAATCCGGCTTTTTGTTTTTTTCAGGGACAAAGCTCATAACTACTTAAAGGTATTGACATTATCGCCAAAATAATGTATAATGCAAGACATAAAAGGCAAAGAATATGCGAAAACTGATCATAGGTATAATAGCCATGCTTTTATCAACTTTTAGCATAACGCCTGAAGCGGCGCATGCCGCGTTTTCTTTATCAGTAACCCCTTATGAAGGCGGTTACGACCTGAGGTTCGGGAAGGCGATCTTCGGCACAAGCCGCATCGATAAAGAAGTACGCGTGGCTATCACGTCGGATTCCAACAAACAATACCGCGTAATCCAGATGCTCATGATGCCGTTGACCAACGCCCGGGGAACATCGCTGCCCCAGAACAACTTTCTGGTGTACGGCGTCAGGGGCACTAATAAGCAGGGCACCATGAATATCGTCCAGGAAACCCCCGTGTTCCAGGGAAGGACCATACTCTACACCTCAAACCAGCAGGGCTCCGCAGATTCTTTTATCCTTGCCTACAGCCTGAAGGGGCCGTTCAGCGTGCCGGCAGGCTCTTACCAGGGCAGGATCACGTTTACCCTTGAGCCCGTCGGTTCCAGCGAACCGCCCGTTACCGCGGTACTGAACGTCTACGCGGAAATCGAGTCCCAATCCACTATCGAGATCACCACGCACACAGGAGGCAAATACATCCGTTTGAATTCAGCCAGGCCCGACGGGCTGACTTCGGACGTACTGGTGAGCGCGCAGGGCAACTTCGGCTCGCAATTCAGGATATTGCAATCGCTCATGCAGGCGCCGCAATCCCAGACAGGGGAAACGCTCGCGCCGGAGGCGGTGACATTGCAGGTGCTCGATCTGAAGAGGGGCTCCGGAATAACGCAGCCAAGCCCGCTGTCGCTTCGCCAGGAAGCCGTATACGTTTCCGACTCAAGCGGCACCCAGGAAAGCTTCACCATACGCTACAGCTTATCCGAACCCCAAAAACAAAAAGCCGGAAAATTCAGGACCACGGTAAAATACCTTATGGAGGGCCAAGCCACCTACAAGCCCTTAGAAAGCCTTGACCTGGAAATCGAAATAGAGCGGATCTTTGACCTGATCATCACGCCCTCACTCGGCAGCGCCATAGAATTCAGGAATTTAAAACCGAGGGTGCCGCCGCAGTCATCCGAAGTCCTGATAGAGATACGAAGCAACACCGGCAAACCCTACCAGATAAGCCAGGAAGTCACTTCGGAATTAGTGAACAAAGAAGGGGTAACGATACCGTTAAGGAATTTTACCGTGAAAGAAGAAAGCGTCGCCACAAAAGGCACATTGAAATTCCTGAGGCCCACGGAATTAAAAATGGGCAGCAGCACGCTTTTTGTCTCAGACCACGCCGGCTCTGCGGACAAATTCAAGGTCATTTACGAACTGGATCCTCCGCCTGATCTGAAAGCGGGGGATTACGCGACCCATGTTACCTATTCTATATCCGAGATATGAGCTGTATAAAAAGGATAACCGGCATTTCAATATGCGTAGTGTTGCTTTCGGGGCTGTGCGGCCGGGCGAATGCCGCCTCATCCAAGACCGTTACCCTGAGGGCTTCGGTGCCGGTGATAAGCGGCGTGACTTTGAACGCGGCAAGAGCGACCGGCGCGCAACTCGCCTCACTCGGGGAGGCTTCGACGTTAGATTTCGGGACGCTGATCTTTGACTCTGTGAACCATATCTTCACGGCAAGCGACTATTTTGCCGTTGACATAGGCATCGAGAACAACTCCGGCCCCTGGACACTGACGCACACGCCAAGCTCGATCTACAACAGGACGACGGGCAACACGTCGCAGAACCTCGATACCCACATCAACGTGACCTTCGTGAACCAGCTTGACGATACGCAGGCGAACATGTTATCAAAAGTAAGCTTTGCCAACAGCGCCGCGACGTTTACCAGCGGCCAGATCTCTACCGGCTGGATAAGAGTGTACTACGGCGTCGGGACAGGCGGCCCCGAGGACAACCCCGGAGTGACCCCGATACTGCAGACGCAGCCGGCGGGCGCCTACCAGGGAGCTATCACAATAACGGTAACTCCGTAACGCGGCGATAGATTTAAAATTCATTTGAGAAAGGGGGTGAACACTATGAAAAAAATGCTAAAGGCAGCAACTTGCTTGATAATGGTACTGGGATTGACCTCGGCCGCTTTCGCGGCTGCGACCCATACTATTACGGTAAAAGCAACGATCCCTACCTTAAACGGTATGACGGTCACGCTTTCAAAGGTAGTAGGTACGACCTTCACCACACAAGCCGACAACACGCTGATGGACTTCGGCACCTTGACCTTTGACACGGTGAACAGCATATTCACTGCCGCTTATTACTTTGCGTTGGATATCGGCGTCCTCAATAACGCGGCCTGGACGGTACAGCACACTCCGAGCACCATCTACAACAGGACTACCGGCAACACCGCGCAAAAATTGGACAGCAACATCAACGTGAGTTTCTTCAACCAGCTGACATCCACAACGGCAAACAACATCGCGAAAGTGAGCTTTCTTAACAGCGCCAGGACAGTCACAAGCACGAACATCGCAACAGGCTGGTTAAGGATCTACTACGGCATCGGAACAGGCGATCCGGCCAATCCCGATAACACGGGAGTAACTCCGATCTTGTCTACGCAACCGGCAGGTAATTACCAAGGTTCGGTCACATTATCGCTTACGCCGTAATGTGATATTTTACTGAGCTATAATCCCCCCTTCTTTTCAAGGAAGGGGGGATTATGCTATTCAGGACCAGAAAAACTTTAAAAAACTTATGAAGAATCCCTTAAGATTGTTACTAGTAATCGCCTGCGGCCTGAACTTTTTTCTTGTTTCCAGCGCATGGGCAGTGACTTTACGCACCAACCAGTCGAAAATAAGGCTGGTCGCTTCGCCTAACATTGCCTATACCGGCTCGATAGAAGTGGAAAACCCATCCGATCAGACCCTGATCGTCAAAGTGAACGCGGAAGACTGGCTCTACAGCGGGGCGTTTGACGGATCAAAAGAATTCTTTCCGCCGGACTCCACGCGTTTTTCCTGCGCGGATTGGATCTCTTTTTTCCCCGCTAATTTCGTAATGACCCCTTTTTCAAAACAAAAACTCAATTACACGGTCAAAACCCCGGATGCTCTGCAACACGGCTATTACGCCGTTTTATTTTTTGAAAGCCAGCTGGGCAAGCCGGACCTCAAAGAAGGGGTAGGGGTGAACCTGATCGTCAGGATAGGCACTTTGTTCTATATAGAGCCGCAGGGGTCGACGAAGCGCGAGGCCGAGATATCCAACCTTTCCCTTAAGACCGGGACAAAGGGGAAGAATTTGGACGTCAGCCTTGATCTTAAGAACACCGGGAATGTGGACATCACGACCGAGTCAAGCTTCAGCATCATCGATTCAAAAGGCATAGTGTTCGCGCGCGGGGAGTTTAACCCCGCGTACACGCTCCCCGGAGACCTGGCGAAACTGGTTTCCGGCTGGAAAGAGCGCCTGGCGCCGGGCAGCTACGACCTCGTGGTAACGGTAGATATCGGCAAAAGCCTGGAGGAAGCGGGGCTCGGCAGAGGGCCGATCATCGTGAAAGAAGCGCAGCTTGAAATAGGCCCTGACGGAGAAATCTCAAAAATTGGGGAATTAAAATAGTGAAAAAGCTATTTATAATTCTTTTAGCCGCCTTATTTTTGCAGTCTTTGACAGCGCCGCTGCACGCCTACACCCAGATGCCTGAATTTTTATGTGAGATAGGCGTGCGGCTGTACCTGCAGGGGAGGTACGGCGAAGCGCTCCATGAATTCAAAAAAGCCCTGCTGATCAAGCCTGACTTCGGCCCCGCCCTTAACTATATCAGGAGGATAGAGAAGGAACAGAGCGAACAAGTGCCGGCCGCGCCTGCTGTTGCGCCGGAAGAATCCCTCGCTATCCAGCAAGATCTCCTCACCGAGAAACAAAAAAAGGCCTATTATGCGCTCTATCCGCAAGCCGGCCAATACGAGCGAAAGGCGATCCCCGAGGCCTTGCCTCTGTCCGAGCAGGAACCCGTACGAGAACGACAAGGGCTGCAACCGGCCGCGTACGCAGCCGCGCCGCAGCAAGCCGGACCCGACGAGCCCGGGGTCTTAACGCTCGATAAATCGCTGCTGGCGAAAATGGCAATGCCGATCAAGATCGAGAAAGACAAAAGCATCATCGTGGTGGGAGAAAATATCTCAAGGTTCCTGATAACCTCGCCCGATGTCATCACCGCGAAAAAAATAAGCAGCAACGAGCTCCTGGTCACCGGCCAGAACTACGGCTTTTCGTACTTACACGTCTGGGACGACCGCGACCGCTGGACGTTGGAATTCCTCACTATGCCGCCGGAACCCGAAGGCCCTACCCTGGAAGAAGAAGCGCGCAGGGCGCAAGAAAGATCGAGGAATTTCAAGCTGCGCTATTACATGGACTGGACGACCTTTGAAACAGGCAGGAGGATGAGCGCCTTAAAACGCCTTTATTATTCCTTTTATCACCTGATAAGCCTTCACGGCCCGAGCCCATACGGCGACATCGATTCCTCCCTTAACGTGCGCACCTTGAGGGATTTCTCCGAGGTCTCCTACTATACCCTCGGCCTTGAACACGGCAAGATAGGCCCATTCAAGGATTTCTCTTTGCGGGCGATGGATTTCTCGCCCGATTTCACGAACGTCGCCTTAGGCACGGTCAGCCTCAGGGGCGTAAAATTCAGTTCTCCGGCATTCAACAAGCTCATCAATTACACCGCCTTCTGGGGAAGGGACAGGATATCGGGAAGTAATTTCGGCAGCCTTTCTCCGGGTATCACCAAGACGAGGAACGCATTCTTGAGCGGCATGGATATCGTGGTGACGCCTTCCCCTAAACAGAAGTATGAATTTTCGGTCTTCCACGGATGGGGCAGGGACAGGCAGCTCGATCTCGGCGACCTCAACGACTACGGTTATGACCTTAAGATAAGCCGCGGCTTTGACCGCTGGGCGCTGGACTATGAAGCAGGCTATGACTCCGAAAGCCTCGCCAACCTCCTGACGCTGACGTATTCCATACCGGAATTCAAGGTCATCACGGAATTACGGGATATCGACAAGGATTTTAACAGCATGACCGGCATCGGCCCCAGGGCGGGAGAAATAGGGGTATTGTCCACGTTCTATTATACGCCCCGGGAAAACCTGCGCGTGAGCGGCCAGGCGAATATATTCCGCGACCGCCGTTTCCCCGCCGAGGACAACCCCAACCGCTGGAACGAGGACTTTAACGCCGAGGCGACCTATACCATAGACCCCTCGGCTTCCCTGCGCGCCGATTACTCGATACAGAACGAATTAGGCAGGACAGGCCAGATCCGCTATTTAAGCCCGGGGCTGGGCATAAACAAGACCTTCGACTTCATAAAAAAAGTAAACACCTTCCTTAACTACCGTTTCCAACGCAACCAGAATTTTACCGCGCCGACTTTGGATTACACGAACCATAAGATCATCGCGGGGATACGGTTCAGCCTGATAGGAGAGCTTTACTATTACCTGAACAGGGAAGAGAACTGGCTGCAGGAAACATTCAGCCGCAACCGCTCGATGCCCGCGGCGACCGAAACCGGGGTTGACTGGCAGGGCCGGTTCTTCAACACGCCGCTGTCCGCGAACATTACCTTCACCTACCGCGACGAAGAACACACGACTTCGCCTTTAAGTTTCCTGTCGGGTGAGGATTATATAGAAGGGTATTCGGAGCTGACCTACCGCTTCCCGCTCAACGGAGAAGCGTATCTTTCCACGCGCGTGCGCAATATCTGGGCCGACAACCCGAACGTGGTCAAGCGCGTCGAGGCCGATATCAGGGGAGGCTTACGCTATACCTGGGATACGGGGGTGTGCTGGGAATCGGTCGGCAACATAGAAGGCTACGTGTTCAGGGACTTAAACTCCGACGGATTACGCCAGAACGACGAGCCGCCGGTAGAAGGGGTGAGGGTCCTTCTGGGTAAAGAGCTCAGCGCCAACACCGACCTGTTCGGATATTACCTTTTCACCGGGATACGGGGCGCCAAAGCCTTCGTGAACTTTGATACCTCGACTTTGCCCGCCGGCTTCGTTTTGACCGTGCCGCAAAGCCAGGAAGCTCCCATCACGAACCACCGCGCCTCAAGGGTGGATTTCGGCATCATCTCGCGCTCGGAGATCAGCGGCTTCATATTCGAGGACTCCGACAATAACGGCAATTACGACCGGGGAGAGAAGCCCCTTCAGGGCGCGGTAGTGACTTTAGAAAACGGCGCGAAGGCCGTATCCGAAGCGAACGGCAGGTACACTTTTTCAAATGCCTCCACAGGCGAACACACCCTCACGTTAAACTTAAGCAGCGTGCCCGTGCATTACCTTCCCTCGGTGCCCCTGACAAAAAAAATCACCCTTTCGGAGGGCGTCACCTATATCTACAATATCCCCCTCAAAAGGGTGAAACAATAAACTCTTCTTCGCGGTTAACGGCTGTACACCGTCTGCACGGTGAATGAAGCGTCCCTGCCGTCGGCAAGCTTGATCTCTTCGGTATTCTCCTCCCGGATATCCTTCACTATCACGGAATATTCGATATTCTCGTACGATTTCTGTTCCTGGCCACCGGAAGCGTTCTCATCCGCCTTCACCGAAGGAGCGCCCTCGGGAAAAGGAGGGGCGTTCACCCCGGGGATCGCGGGGATAGTGCAACCGACAGTGATAGTAACGCTGTTTCCCGCGAAGGCGGCGCTCCCCGAGAACAAGACGACCAGGATACCTATCATAAGCCTTTTCATGCGCGCCTCCTTCGCAACTCCTACCGTGGCAGGTGGGGTTTACTGTGACCCAGTACCTCCAGGATCCGACCCTCGAAATCCTTTTCCGACTTGATATTCGCTCCGTTAATGTTGAGTTTTTTGGCAAAATCTATCATCCAGGCGATAAGCTTGGCGCGGGAAATTTTCAACCCGGAAGAAAAGAGCGCGTCCTTGCCCAGCTTATCCAGGAAATCGACTTCTTCCCGGTTCAAAAACGTCACCACTCGCTGATTTTTTTCCTCGTCAATATGCCCGTTCATAGCAACCTCACAAAAAAGCCCCGGCACTATAAAAGCGCCGGGGCCAAAAAATAAAAAAACCCTAAAAGGCATTGTTTAGGGTTTCAAAGGGTTTTCCTCTTTGGCAACTCCGCTGTCCCGTGAGGGGACCGGTGGTTTTGCGCCCCAGCATTGCTGCTAGTTTGCCTTTATCAGTAGGTACGATACCGGATTGTCAAATTAC
>JBFZAN010000029.1:0-22830 GCA_041309005.1 Candidatus Omnitrophota bacterium | reverse complement strand
CGGAATTGCCTCTTTTTTCGTCTTTTCGCTCGTTTTCAGCCATTTCATCCCCTCTTCATAGCAAGTCTTCCAAGGCTCGTTAAGATCATGCTTAACGATCTCCTGATTCTGGATATGAATCGACCGGAACATAATCCTCATGAAGGTTTTCACAAGATAATCCATTTGCTGATTCTGATTATCCGGAGTATTCCTTAACTTCAAAAGGAAATCCTGCGTCGCCTTGACCAGATTTACGGAATTACGCTTATCCAGAATTTTAAGCTGAATCGCCTTGATATCCTGCTTTAGTTTTTTCTCCTCATTACTTAAAAGTTCGGCCCTCTCTTTATAAAGCCCCATATTTATTTTGTCTTCTGAAAATAATTCGTATATAGCCCTTTGCTTCTCCACGTTCTTTTTAAGAAGCGCATCCTTCTCCTCTAACTGCTCTATATACAACTGCTCCGGCTCGGAGGCATTCAGCTTAATCATGTCGCCCAATTCCTCAAGCACATGAACATTCTTGCGGATGATCTCAATGATATCCCAGACCTGCTTATTGATCGCATCAGCCGTAACAGACATATTATTGCACTTAATATGCGGTATGCCTTTGGAAGAACAACGATACCATGGACGCCGCATTTTGGTGCGATGATTAACGGTCGCGGTAATCCCGCGGTAATTACCTCCGCATTCGTTACATTTCAAAATGCCGGAAAGATGATACACATTGTTCCTGAATCTAACCACGCCATTGGTGCGGTTGCGTTTTAGAAGAGCCCGCGCCTCATCAAACTCGCTTTGCGTAATGATCGCTTCGTGTGTATTCGGCACTTCAATAATCTTGGACGGATCATTATTCACATACTTATAGCCCTTGCCACCCTTAAATATAAAATCCCCAAGAAAGAACACGGTGTCGTCAGGCTTAACTCGTTCATTGTGCTTTCGGATGATCGTTTCATTCATTTCTTCAGCCGTCTCAAACGGCCGTTTGCAATATCGGATGATATTGAAATGCGAAAAGTGATAATCCGATGTCCACCAGTAGTTCATAATAAAAATCCCGTTTATTTTCCCCGTTAAATCTTCCTATAGCGTGTACTTCTGCCAAGCCCGATGCGCTCGACTTTCTTAAGCCGGATCAGTTTCCCTAAAGCCTGAGCTACTGTCGGCAACGCGACTTTGGCGTTTTGCGAGATATCTTTCGGCGACGCTTCATCAACAATCTGCAAATATTCCCAGACGGCAATTTGTTTGGGCGATAACAGTTTCTCAATATTTTCCTTGGACAGGAGTTCGACAGCCAATTTCGACTGTTTATAAACAACAGATAGAAAAAAATCCAGCCACGGAACAATATTGGGATTAGGCGTACCGAATGTCTTTTGGCTCTTTCTTAAGGCCATATAGTAATCAGCCTTATTATCTTCAACCAATTTCTCGTGTGAAACGTATGGCATATATTGATATCCGGCGTGCAACAAAAGCAAATTCGTAAGGATGCGGGAAATACGCCCGTTACCGTCTTGGAACGGATGGATCTTTAAAAATTCAACAAGGAAATTTCCTGCGATAAGTAGCGGCGGGAATTTACTCTCTTTGAGAGCGTTTTGCGTAGCTTCGACTAATTCCTGCATTTCCTTTGGCGTAAGATAGGCTGGGGTTGTATCAAAAAGAATACCGACAGATTTCCCTTCTGCGTCGACCATATGGACTTTATTCTCGGTTTTCTTGTATTCTCCACGATGAAGCCTATCTTTATGAACATGCTTTAACAATTCTTTATGAAAATGCTTGATCGTGCTCTCGGAAAAACGAATATGTTTCCAAGAATCGAAAATATTCTGGAGTAATTCATAGTACCCTTTTACTTCCTGCTTATCGCGGTCGGCAAACTTCTGTATAGAGATGCCTCGCATAAGCTTTTCGATATCTTCATCAGAAAGCTTCGCTCCCTCGATACGCGTAGAAGCCCCGGTCGATGTTACCAAAACTGATCGCTTAAGACGCCCAAGAACCTGAGGACTTAACCGCGCGCCTGTGATCCATTGGCCTTTTAATTCCTCGATTTTTGTGATCATTACCCATATTTCAGTGGGAAGATTTTCTAGTCTCTGATTAAAGGCATTCGCCATAAAAGCTCCTCGTCTAATCTCGTATTTTAACTATATGAGATTACATTAGATTATATACCAAAAGACATGTTTGTCAATCGACTTTTGCCAACGTTAGAGATTTTGTGGCAGAAGTCTATAGCACAACTCTTCAAATTATCAATGAGTTGTAAACATGGCCATCTCAAGCCACTGCGTTCGGTCTTGCCCCAACATAGATCCAAATAGAAGCCCCATGCTTTACCGTTTCGCTTAAAAGTGACAACCAGAACAAGGTGTATTTAAGGGTAACTTCGTCTGCGGTTTGAAAATATGCAAGGAAAGTTACCCGGACAATACAAGTGAAATCAAGGGGTTACGAAGAGTGCTCCCCAGCGTTCCTGCGGCAAAAAAGCCTCATGTTAAATGTCCACCGGCCGGAAATGTCCACTATTTACGAGACATTTCGATTTAGTGGACATTTACGTGTCCATCCATGTCCATCAAAACTGCAATTTTTGGCCTTTTTTGAGGTCCATTTCAATGCCTTAAACCCTTTATTTATCGTCGATAAACATTGTTTTTAGGCTTTTTGGCACCTGCCCCGGGATACCCCAATTGCATTGACATGGACATCGATTTTTTTGACCACTATCACTGGCTCCCTGCGCCTCGCCCGACCCTCACCGAGGCCCCTTTCCAAGGACCCCTGCCTCGCCGAAGCCAAAGGCGAAAGCACTTTGGCGAAGGCGGGCGCGGCCGCCTCCAGGCATAAAAAATCCCTATGGCCACACACTGTACCATAGGGTTTAAATCTTTTGCCTCTTTGAATCATCCTGCTTCGCCAAGACCTTGCGAGAACCGCATCAACTTGATGACCCGTCATTCATTTCAATGCGTACCCGCGGTAAACATTCCGGAAAGCGTTGTTGCAGAAACTCCAGGAGCTTTTCCCTGACTTCGCATCGCAGTTCCCAGGCCGTAGGAGAATCCACGGCGCTCATCAGCGCCCGCAGTTCAACCGTTTTTTCGGTCACATTGGTGACTTGCAGTACATTAACCTTTTTATCCCACTTTGAGCTGTTTTCCAGAATACGGGTCAGTTCACTGCGGACTTCTTTTACAGGTACGGTGTAATCGGTATAGATAAAAACAGTCCCCAGCAAATCTGCCGATGTACGCGTCCAATTCTGAAACGGTTTTTCCAGAAAATATGATATTGGAACTACTAAGCGCCTTAGATCCCATATACGCACTACCACAAAAGTAAGGGTGATTTCCTCGATCCAGCCCCATTCATTCTCAATAATGACCACATCATCCAATCGGATTGGCTGAGCAATGGCTATCTGAATTCCGGCAATAAGATTTCCCAGCGTTTTTTGCGCGGCAAAACCTATCACGATCCCGACAACTCCTGCCGAAGCTAATATGCTCACCCCTATCTGTCTAACCTCTGAAAAACTCATCAAAATAAAAGAAACGGTTAAGAAAACTATAAGCACGGCTATGATATTGGTAATCACACGCATTTGCGTAGACACGCTACGGGCATGCAGATTATCCTGGGCCTTGATATCATAACGATTCAAAAGCGCATCGCGGACAATGTAGACAATCTTTATGGTAAGCCAACCAAACAACGCAATAAGCAGGATTTGAATAAAATGGCCGATAAACCCGTTCACCCTTTCCGGTAACCGCAAAAAAGGGATAATCACCGAGACACACAAAGCAGGGATTAAAAAACGTAACGGACTTTTAATGCGCCTTAAGTCGGCCTTAAATCCTTTGAAAAAACCGTCACGCCTCTTAAGCAGAAATGAAACAAAAAAATAAAGTATCCACCCGGCAGTAAAGCTAGCGGCTATTAAAATGCCTGAAAACAGATAATCATTCATGGTTTTAAACCTCTCTTTACTTTTTTATCGAAGCTGCTCTTCGAAACACTTAAAACTAACATAGCATTATATTTTTCGGCCCTTTTTTAGTCTTTACGTACATGCATCAGTAAGCCGATTAAGAAACCAATCACCAAGCTAATAAAAATCGTAACAGCAGAGCTGCTCTTAAACGACCACGCAAGAAATCTTATCTGCACCGTCTGATAATTCTGTGCAGTAAAAACAATTAATATTATCAAAACTGCCACAATAACAGCCCATTTCCAAGTCATTATCACCCCTCCTTGCTATCACCCATGCCTGTTACTGTTAACCTTTACCCATTCCCTGACAATAACATAGCCCATAAGGCGCATCATCGCATTCCTGAAACACAGTTTCAGGAGTAAACAAAAGGCCGTCCGGATTGAATAAAACTTACGGTATGCCCTGATAATATTAAACTGCAAATCTTTAGCTGATAATAACTTCGGTTCAAAAACAATATGCTGAACATCATAAAGGCTCCAATCTTTGGTGAAAATCCGCTTTTGAGCCTCGAGGTCTTCATAGACCTTTGTGCCCGGAAAAGGCGTTAAGACCGCCATCTGCATAGTGTCTATTTTCTGTTTAATAGCGAACCTCAAGGTCTCCCATATGGTATTTTTATCGTCATCATCTCCACCCAGAACAAACATGCCGTGGATCTTTATTTTCTTTTTATGAAAAGAACGGATGGCTGTCACGATTTCATCAACAGATTGCCTCTTCTGAAAGGCCGCGAGGGTCATAGGATTAACCGACTCAAAGCCTATACAGGCAACGCTGCATCGCGCCCGGGACATCAGCTCCAGAAGGTCGCTATCTTTGACAACGTCGCAACGCACCTGACAGGCCCAATGCCTTATTTTGTTTTTTATCATCAGCTCCAACAAAACCTTTGTGCGTTCAGGATCAGCGGCAAAGTTATCGTCGCAAATAAAGAATTGTTTTGTATTCCGTGACCTCATTTCTTTGATGATTTTCTCTGCGCTGCGGAAACGATACTTGCGGCCAAACATTTTTGTGACAGAACAAAAACTGCAATCAAAGGGGCATCCGCGCGAAGTGGAAATAGGCATAATGAGAGGGCGTGCACGGTAGCCCTTGATCAATGAAAAGTCAGGACTTGGCAAAGCATCCAGATCCTTTACGGGTCTACCCTGGACCACTGTCTCGCGCCTTCTGCCTTCAACAACATCGACAATAATATCTTCCGCCTCCCCCACCACAACCTGTCTAGCGTACTCCAGCGCCTCATCAGGCAGAAGACTTGCATGGACTCCCCCCATGATCACTTTTTCCCGTGGGAATCTTTTGGCTATTTCATAACCGCGTTTGGCTGTCGGAGTCAAAATGGAAATACCGATAAGGTCTGCCTTTAAACTCGGATAATCAGGTATATGGATATTTTCGTTGTATATCTCAACCTCATGGCCCATATTTTTCAAAATAGTCCCAAGGTAAACAGGTCCCAACAAGGGCATAGGCATCTTGCTGTAAATATTTGCCTCGCAAGCGCGCGGCTCTATAAACACTATTTTCATTTCAATATTTTCCTTAACATAAAATCCAAAACCATTACATTTGTTTTACAGACGAAATGAGCGTTAAAACGCCTTTACCAATTATCCACGCGATCGCGATAACTATCACCGCAATGATCAATGGCTTTATATATCCGCCGCCCGACTGCAATAATTTATTCTTATCTGCCATGTTTCTCCCTCCTTTTTTCAATCTCAAACCGGTAATTCCTATATATCCGCGTTGTCATTGGATCTGCTTTCCTTTTTGAACGCTTCGCGCGCACGCATTATCCGGCTATCAAGCCGTGCCCGGTCGTGTGGAGACTCTATGGTGCGTTCGGCTAATTCGGCGATCCATTGCACTTGTTCGCTAAGCGCTCTTCTTGGAGCCGGGCTGACTGTCAGACTGGCGATAGTTTGAAGAGCGCCAATCATCCGTAACATGATAGCTGCATTGCCTGCGGCGCTGCCGCGGATTTGATCGAACGATTCAGCAACTAGGCCGTCAAATGTCGATCCGATGGCAATAACTCTCAATTCCCCTTCTTCATAGCGATACGATGAAGGAATATTTCGTGCGGTAAGCCGTGACAGAATCGCCGACAGATAATCAACGCACATCACTGCCGTCGTAGTATCGTTGACGCTGGGCGAAAGCGCTCGCATCGCCATATCCACAATCTGCCTGATGCCAAAAGCAATATCCTGATCCATTGTACGGTGGCAGTCAATGCTGTATGCATCCTGCAAGGCGGTGATGATTTCTTTTTCGGGCGGTTTGTCCAAAGCGAGTGAAGCAAGCGTGGTACCTTGGACCACGAAATCGCCGATGCCTCGTTCCATCCGCACAATGGTCTTGTTCTCCCGCGCCAAACGAAGGAGCGCCGCGTTATTAACGCTTTGGATATAACCATTCCTATTCACCGGCACTGCTTGCCAATGTCTTGTTGGCAGAGTGGGCAACAGTTGATCCTCACTACAACCAGCCGCCTCCTGTCCCAGCCTTTCAGGGAAAAGCCGATCAACAGCCGCCATGGTTTCATCGGCAACAGAGGAAATAATGCTTGATGCTTGGATCGCCGAAGCAATATGATGAATAAAAAAAATAAAAACCCCAATACCGCCCATAGCCAACACCACGCCGAAAAAGACGGCCACATTCGGAACGAATCCGCCTTCGTACCCGCTGCGGATGGTGCGCAACGCAATCAGACAATAGGCGAAAATGCCGGTGAATATTCCGAGTACTGTCTGCGTGACGCGGTCCCGCATAAAATTCCGCAAGATGCGCGAGGTGTATTGAGTCGAAGCCAGCATTAACGTCATTAAGGTCATTGAAAACGTGACCCCCGCTACGGTCATCATCGAGCCAGCAATCGTGGACAATATCCCGCGCGCGCCCTCCGCGCCTACGCCAAGCAGGCGCGGCCAGCGTCCCAACCATTGTCCGTTCACGATAAAATCAGTTTCAGTCAAAGCCACCGCGAGTGCGCTACCAAAGCCAACGATCAGCGAAGGTATAAACCAAACGCTTGAGCGCACTCTGCTCCAAAACCATTTGAGCCTATTCATATTGTTCCTTCCCCACGTCAGGGTCACTCAAGTACTGAATATCGCTTACGGCTGACCCTCGTTATTTGTTCGAGAGAGCCTCAAAGCCGGAGACGACATCTTTTAGACAATTAGCGAATTAATAAAATCCCAGTTAATCAGATTCTTGATATACGAGTCAATGTAATCGCCTCTTTTATTCTGATAATCCAAATAATACGCGTGCTCCCAAACATCAACGGTTAAAAGAGACCTTATATCATGAGCAATCGGGGTATCCGCGTTTGAGGTTTTCATGACTTCCAATTTCCCTTCCTTCAGCACTAACCATGCCCATCCGCTTCCAAACTGACCGAGGCTGGTTTTTTTAAACTCTTCGACAAATTTATCATACCCACCTAAATCGGCTTTGAGCTTACCCGCTATTGCTCCGGACGGAATCCCCCCGCCCCCTTTTTTCATACACTGCCAATAAAACGAATGGTTCCATACCTGTGCCGCGTTATTAAATATTGCTGATTGTGACGCATCTTTCGTGGTCTTTTTAATTATATTTTCAAGAGTTTCTTCGGCTAGCTGCGTTCCTTCGATCAACCCGTTCAATTTTTCCACATATCCGGCATGGTGTTTCCCATGGTGAAATTCCAAAGTTTTCGCGCTGATGTGCGGTTCTAAGGCCTTTTTAGCATACGGCAATTCCGGTAATCTAATAAGCATAGTCCCTCCTTTTACGTTAGTGTTTTATAAAATCAAAATAAACTGCAAGAAGCAACGCGACGGCGGATACCGCGAAAATAAAAAAATAGTTTATCCGCTCTTTCTCAGATTTTAAACTGCAAAGTATCCCAGCGATTAGGTTATATTCTTCGGCAGAAAGCGGCTTTTGCCCCTTGGCTTTTTCAATGAGATTTTCTTCGTCAATAAGGTAAGCTAACCGACGGTTGGCGTTAAATTTGTAAATAAAAAATAACAAGAACCCGCCAACTCCAATATACCAAGCAATCTTTCCATATGCTGGATGAATGTTCATTAAGACCGTTACGACACGGATAGCAACAGTCGCAATAAGCCCAATAATGAAAAATATCCACGAAACGAAAGAATCATTGCAGTTCTTTCTTTGAGAACAATTTAAACACACCTTGTCTTTCATCCTGTACCCTCCGGTATGCTCTATCTTCTATCCTTACTCAAGTTCTATCAATGCGTTAATAATTTTCCCCATCTTGACCGCAAACTGCTCCAAAACCATTTGAGCCTATTCATATTGTTCCTTCCCCGCGTCAGGGTCACTCAAGTACTGAATATCGCTTACGGCTGACCCTCGTTATTTGTTCGAGAGAGCCTCAAAGCCGGAGACGACATCAAAAAGCTCCTCGTCGATACCGCTCTGGCGCAAACGGCGAAAACTACCGTTAAGATCATGCAACATTTCATCAATATTTTTATCGGCGCGCTGCATCGCCGCCAGGCGGCTGGCATTCTCGCTCGCAAGCGATTCGGCGCATGCCCGAAAAAGTGAAACAAAAAGATATTCACGAATGAGCGCTCTCAAGATCGCTGTACTGCCGCCCATAACCTCGGGCAAGTTTCCTGTCGGCCAAGGTATTTCGATCAGTCTGCGCCGCCAGTTTTCGTCCAAAGGTAACAGCCTCTGGTTAACAGGTTCATAAACCGCTCCTGAAACAGGCCGGTTGTAAAAGAGATAAAACTCAGACGAAGGGCTACGGTGCGCTTCGCTTTCCATAATGATCCGGCTAATAAGAGGAGTAATGGCCTTAACGGAATTCGGCACAGGTAGAAGTCCGATAAGCGGTACTCCCGCATCCTTTAGCCGCGCGTGGACTCGTTCCCCCACCGCCCAAACCTGGGATTTCCCGGACCGGGCGGCCAATGTCTTCACCGCATAATCAGCCACTACGTCATTAAACGGGCCCACCAACCCCTGATCGGAACCGAACACGACCGCGCCAATCATGCCTGTATCCGTTTTTCGTTTATTTTGTATCATTAACGCCGCTCGACCGCTTGCTCTGAAACATACGCCAAGCCCCAATTCTACTGCGTGATAGTAATCGCCCAGCGCGCGCACCGATTGCTCGTATTGGCTAATACTCGAAGCGGCTAAGGCCTTCATGGTACGGACGACAGACTGGAGATCTCCAGCGCTGTTTATTTTTCGGCGTAAACCCACAGTAGTATCAATCATGTCTTCTCCTTGCCCGCTGACTTAAATTTGGGTTCGGATTTGGGCTCGGCTTTCAATTTAGTTTCAGGCATGGAATTTGGCCTGGACTCAACGTTAGTTTTAGCATCCTTTTTGTCTTCTTCATTTTGCTCTTTCTTTGGCTGAAACTTTTCTAATGTTTGGCGTGCTATTTCTACGATCGCTTCGCGATCCTCATCACTCAACTTGTCGGCAGTACCCAATCGCTGGCTCACCTCCACAGGGATCTTGTCTACCGCCTCGCGAACGGCTTGTTCAGCGTCCATCATCCGATCAAGCGGCACTTTGTCGAAGAGCTCCGCGGTCAACGCCAGTAGTACCGCGATCTGCGCGGGCATGGAAACCGGAGAAAATTCGGGCTGTTTAAGACAGGAGCGGATTCGCTGTCCGTGCTCGATGATCTTTCGTGTGTCTTCATCCAAACGGGCTCCAAATCGGGCAAAGGTCTCGAGTTCTTCAAACTGCGCGTAGGACAATTTAAGGTCGCCAGCAACCGCGCGGTAGGACGCCGCTTGCGCCTTGCCGCCAACGCGAGAAACGGATTTTCCGACATCGACCGCCGGTAATACGCCTAATTCAAATAGCGATGGAGAGAGATAAATCTGGCCATCTGTGATAGAAATTAAGTTTGTCGGAATATAGGCGGAAATGTTTTGCGCTTCAGTTTCG
The DNA here is from genome assembly GCA_041309005.1 of Candidatus Omnitrophota bacterium. Lineage (GTDB taxonomy): Bacteria > Omnitrophota > Gorgyraeia > Gygaellales > Profunditerraquicolaceae > PPR-0468. The sequence goes on along the minus strand of JBFZAN010000029.1, from coordinate 12,851 downwards.
ACAATCGGCAGGGCCGTAAGCGATCCGCCGCCAAGTTCCTTGCGTAAGTGCGTCGAGCGTTCCAGAAGCCGAGAATGAATATAGAAGATATCACCGGGAAACGCTTCGCGGCCGGGTGGACGGCGCAGTAAAAGAGAAAGCTCACGATAGGCGCGGGCGTGATGCGTCAGATCATCGTAAACAATGAGTACATCGCGGCCCGCTTCCATAAAATACTCCGCGATACTGGTCGCCGCGTAAGGCGCGATGTAGGTCAAACCCGGAGGGTCATTACCTTCGGTCACGACAACGACAGTATGATCCATCGCGCGCTTCTCCCGCAAGATAGCAACGGTCTTAGCCACAGCGGACGCGCGCTGGCCAATGGCGCAATAGACACACGCGACATTCCGGCCCAGCTGATTAAGGATAGTATCGATCGCAATGGCGGTTTTCCCTGTCTGGCGATCCCCCAAAATTAACTCACGCTGGCCGCGACCAACAGGAATAAGCGCGTCAATAACTTTGAGTCCGGTCTCTAGCGGCACCCTAACGGGAGCGCGGTCCATAATGGGAGCAACGGGACGTTCGACAGGCAAAAGCGATTTTGCGGCCACCGGACCGTTACCATCGAGCGGTCGGCCAAGAGGATCGATGACGCGTCCGAGCAATCCATCCCCCACCGCCACATCCATGACCCTACCCGTACGCTCCACTTCATCTCCCGCATGAAGATGCCAATATTCGCCGAGCAGAACGACGCCGATTTCATCCGCGTCCACATTGAACGCAATACCAAGCACATCCCCGGGGAACTTAACCAATTCCTCAAAGCCGACGCCTCGAAGTCCCGAGACCTTGGCGATTCCGGTGGCAACACTAGTGATCACGCCCACCTCTCGCGGCTCCAGTCGCGGCCGAAAGGCATCCCGCGCTTGTATTATTTCGGCAAACGCGTTGTCAAAAATATCCTGTAAACTCTCAGATTCTTTATTCATTATTCTCTTGTTCCGGCTTAGGTTCGCTCATCAACACCTTTTTTCATCGATGCCAGATAATCGGCGATGCTCCAAGCCACCTTTTGTCCGTTCGTAGTAAGTTCAATGCCGCTGATCAAATCCGGCGTAATCTCAAACCGGACTTGAGTTTCAGTAGAGAAAAGCTTGTTGAGCGCATTTTGTATCCTCGTGCGCTGATCCGCAGGCATATCAAAAGCGCTGCGTACAAACACAGGGTCGGATGATTTTTTCTGGGCCTCAACAAGACTCCCTTTTGCCTCATTGTTCATTTCTTGTAAACGTCGTATGAAAACGTCTGCCATACGTTCTTCCAAACTTGTGCCGGAAAGATCTGTCAGCGCTTTTCGGGCGATGGCAAACACTTCCTGCTGTACCCTACGACTAATCGCTTGATGCAAAGTATGTTCTTCGTTTCTCAACGCTTCCTGCCTTTTTAAACTCAATGCCGCGGCGGCCTTACGCGCTTCATCGAAAAGCCTCTCATGTTCGGCCTGCGCTTCAGCGGTCACTTTTGAGAAAAGAGCGGCGCGATCCCGGTCAAACTCCTCGTTCTTGCGCTTGAACTCATCGCTCTCCTTCTTGGCATCGGCCTTTTTCGTATCGGCATCGGCAAGTTCCGCAGAGATCCGTTTTTCCCTCGCATCTATAGCATGGAGGATCGGCTTGTACAGAAAGCGCTTCATCAACCACACCAAGATGAGAAAATTTAGCGCCTGCGCAAAAATAGTGAACCAATCTATTAACATGGGTTTATTTCCCTCCCACAGCCTGGGCAATGACGTGATTCCAGAACGGATTAGCGAAAATAAGAATCATTGAGACTACGAAACAGTAAATAGCCGTCGACTCGATCATCGCCAGGCCTACAAATAGGGTTCGAGTGATGGTAGCGGATGCATCCGGCTGCTGGGCCAGCGAACTTAATGCCTTTGCGACCGCCTTCCCCTCGCCCTGAGCCGGAGCCATCGTTCCGAAACTAGTCGTAACACCGGCGGTAACAATTGATGCCACCGCGATGATAGTCATGTTATCCATAATTCCTCCTTTTCTAAGTTACTGCATTAATATTTTCCTCAAGTTCAACCTTGGGTTTCCGGATTCGCGTAGCGGCCGCGATGTAAACCGCGGTCAATATAAAAAAGATATAGGCCTGCACCATGCCGGTCAAGAGGCCGAGTACCGTCATAATGATCGGAAAGAAAATGGGAGTAATAGTAATTAAAATACCGACAATCATCGCCCCACTCATCATGTTTCCAAACAACCGGACAGCCAGAGCCAATGTGCGCGATATTTCGCTGATGATATTAAACGGTAGCATTATAAACGTCGGCTTGATATAGGACTTAAGGTAGTTGCCTACCCCTTTTTCTTCGATGCCGAAAATCGGCACAGCCACAAACACACAGAGCGCCAGCGCGACCGTGGTCGAGAGTGATCCCGTCGGCGGCTCGTAGCCGGGAATGACGCTGGAGAGGCTGGATGCGGCAATAAACAAAAAAAGCGTGCCCAAAAAGCCAAGGTATTTTCGCGGCTGGCTTAAACCTACATCTTCAATTTGTTTTTCGATTCCGGTGACGACGATTTCAAGGAGATTCTGCCAACGTGAACGTTCGAGCCCCATGGAAAGTTTGCGCGTGATAAGTTTTGAGCCGACGGCTAACACAAACATCAACCCCCAGGTAAATACAATAGTGGCGTTGAGTTTGAAAAAACCGTACTGCCAGAAGATCATTTGATCGGGACTAAGGCGCATGTCTGACCTCCTTTGCCTGGCAGATCTGTTTTTCTCCACTCGGCCGCGTCAGCCGCGTTACAATAAGGCGCGCCACGACAAATCCGAGAAGGCATATCAGCAACCTTTTCCAAGACCCGCGGCTGATAAAATAAAAACCGGCTAGGATAATGCTCGTTCGCAACAAGAGACTCCCGAAAAACCAAAGCGCCGGATGTTTAGACGAAATACCCTTCTCTACCGTCCACCAAAGTCCACCGAAGAATATCGCGCCAAGCAGAATGCCCGACGCCAAAACTAGTATCAAAGTCAATATTTCATTCATCATTATTTTCCTGTTCCTCTCGCATCTCCTTGTCTTCTTTACTCACCCAATGCCAGGCATTTAAACAGCCCAAGACTAAACCAATTATCAGTAACATCAACGTCCAGGAATGAGTGCCCGGATACCGATTGTCCAGCCAGACACCTAACGCCGCTCCTAACAGCGTCGGAACGACAACCGACCACCCGATAAGCCCCATCATGCCTAAGCCAAACCAAACCCCTTGTGTGGGGTTGCGCCGCGCCTTAATCTTGCGCGCCGCCTTTGCGCCGACCTCCTGACTGAACGTCGGCCTTGACCTCAATGATTTATTTTTAGATTGATCACTCATGATGGAACTCCGCTAACCGGCGGATGAAACCGCTCTCCATTTTCGCCATCACCGTACGAGCCCCCTGTTCACGATCACTGAGATTTATAAACTCGCGCTCTACCGCCTCGCGTAATTGTCCCAAGTCTGTTCCGCCAATCGCGTTACGCACAGTAACAATCACGTCCAAACCGGCCTTAACCAGCACACCTTCATCCACAGCTACGTAAAGCTCGCCTTCGGATCCGTTTTCGTAAATTAAAATTCCCGGCACAAGCGCCGCCACGCAATCGAGCCGGTGCGGCATGAGTCCAAACGATCCTTCGGGAGTTTCTGCCACGATCCGCGATACGCCCTTTTTATCAGCAAATATTCCAAAAGGCAGGAGAATCTTAAGATTCATGAGTATCTTTTGCCGCACGTTCGGCCTCCGATTTAGGTTTCGATTCTGTTTTAGTTTTTTTCGCTTCATCAATTTTTCCGATCATGAAAAGCGCGCTCTCCGGATAGTCTTTAAATTCGTCATGCAGGATTCGTTCACAGCCATCCAGCGCATCCTTAAGGCTGACAAGTTTTCCTTTAATCCCGGTAAACTGTTCTGTCGTGAAAAAAGGCTGAGTAAGAAATCTTTCTAATCTTCGGGCGCGAGCGACCACGTTCCGGTCAACCGGAGAAAGCTGTTCAAGCCCGAGCATAGCAATAATATCCTTAAGCTGGGCATATTGCGCGAGCGTGCGCCGGATTTCCTGGGCCAAACCGTAATGCCGTTCACCAACGATACCCGGCGTGGCCATTTTAGAACCGGATTGAAGCGGATCTATGGCCGGATAAAAACCTTCGCTCGCCCGCTTGCGAGAAAGCACAATAGAAGCAGAAAGATGCGAAAAAGTATGCACCGCTGCCGGATCAGTAAAATCGTCAGCCGGTACGTATACCGCTTGGATAGACGTGATAGCTCCGGTATCGGTGTTGGCGATACGCTCCTCGAGCCGCGATAACTCAGTACCCATAGTGGGCTGATAGCCCAGACGCGACGGCATTTGCCCCATCAAACCGGACACCTCCATGCCAGCCTGAATAAAACGAAAAATATTATCGATGAGTAGCAGCACATCGCGGTGTTCGTCATCACGAAAATACTCGGCCATTGTGAGCGCCGCGTGGCCTACGCGAAATCGGCTTCCAGGAGGCTCGTTCATCTGTCCGAATACCATCACCATGTTCGGTAATACGCCCGCATCCTTCATCTCGCGGTAAAGCTCCTCGCCTTCACGGCAACGTTCGCCGATACCACAAAAAATACTTACTCCTTCTTGGTGATTAATCATATTATGGATCATTTCGGTAAGCAGTACTGTTTTGCCCACACCTGCTCCACCGAAAAGTCCCGCCTTACCGCCTCGCTCAAGCGGCACCAGCACATCGATAGCTTTAATACCGGTTTCAAATATTTCTGACTTAGTGGACCGCCGTACCAGCGGTGGCGGAGAATGATGCACAGAACGCCATTGTACATCCGCCAACGCCTCGCCATGGTCGATAACGCGGCCAAACACGTCAAACATCCGCGAGAGTATCCCTTTACCCACCGGCGCTTTTAACGGCCCGCCTGTATCCTCCACTGCCATGCCGCGCGCAAGACCTTGCGTAGGTGTCAACGCGATTCCGCGCACATGACGCTCATCCAGCTGTGCCAGAACTTCAATGATGATTCGTCCTTCTACTCCGGCATGCAGCACTGTGTTTATCGCAGGCAAATGCGCGTTGAATTGTATATCTACAACACTGCCGCGCACCGAAATCACCTCGCCGAGATTCGACGAACTTGTTTTATTTTCCATTTTTATTCCCACCGGTTCAACGTTTCGTCTCAACTCCACTTCCAATTCCTGATTTCCGGCAAATCTACGCCGTTCTTGTCTATATATTGCCTATGCCGAACGAGCTTATCCTGCAACATCTGTTTTAGCTTAGCGCCCTCAACGCCTAACTGCGGCAGACGATCAATTACATCTATTACCAGGTGAAACCGATCAAGGTCGTTGAGCACCAGATTGTCAAAAAAAGTAGTTATGGTACCTTCTTCCTTATAACCGCGGACATGCATGTTTCCATGGTTAGTACGGCGGTATGTCAGACGATGAACAAGCGTTGGATATCCGTGGAACGCAAATATAATCGGCTTATTTTTCGTGAATAATGCATCGAAATCTTGATCGCTCAACCCGTGCGGATGTTGCGTATTCGATTCCAGCTTCATAAGATCTACAACATTTACTACTCGGACCTTAAGCTCGGGCAAATGCTCGCGCAAGATGGAAACTGCTGCCAGGCACTCAAGCGTTGGCACATCGCCGCAGCAGGCCATTACTACATCCGTCTGCGAATCTTGGTCATTACTTGCCCATTGCCAGATGCTAATTCCGCGGGTGCAATGTTCTATTGCGTCTTCCATGCTTAACCATTGAGGTGCCAGATATTTACCGGCAATAACAACATTTACATAATTACGACTCCTTAAACAATGATCCCCAACGGATAATAAACAATTAGAATCTGGTGGCAGATAGACGCGCACAATTGAAGACTTTTTGTTTACCACATGATCAATAAATCCAGGATCCTGATGGGTGTCACCATTATGTGCCTGTTGCCAGACATGTGAAGCAAGCAGGTAATTCAGTGATGCTATTTTCTTTCTCCAAGGCAATTTATTACAAATTTTCAGCCATTTTGCATGTTGATTAAACATTGAATCGATGATATGAATAAATGCTTCATAGCTGGTAAACAGCCCGTGTCGTCCGGTGAGCAGATATCCTTCAAGCCAGCCTTCGCATTGATGTTCGCTCAATATTTCCATTGCCCGTCCTTGAGTTGCAAGGAATTCGTCATTATCTTGTGTTTGAGCTTCCCATTGCCGCTTTGTCACATCAAAAATAGCGCTCAAACGGTTGGAAAGGATTTCGTCAGGGCCGAAAACCCGAAAGTTGTTTTGTTCCACGTTAAGTTTGATCACGTCGCGAAGGAACTCACCCAGCACATGCGTGTCGGAAGACTGAACCGAACCCGGCGATGCAACTTGAACGGCATACTTCCGGAAATCTGGCATAATCAGGTCACGCAATAGTAAGCCACCGTTGGCGTGTGGATTAGCGCCCATTCTTCGTTCTCCTTTTGGCGCAAGCTCCGCCAACTCGGGCAAAAGACCTCCGTTCTTGTCAAAAAGTTCTTCCGGCTTATAGCTTTTCATCCAGTTTTCAAGAATCTTAAGATGATGGGGGTGATCTGAATCTACAAGTAAAGGAATCTGATGTGCTCGAAATGTTCCCTCAATTTGGATTCCATCTACTTCTTTAGGTCCGGTCCAGCCTTTTGGTGAATTGAATACAATCATTGGCCAGCGCGGGCGATCCGCTTCGTTCTTAGTCCGTGCATTATTTTGGATTTTTTTGATGTTCTCTATGACTTTATCTAATGTACCGGCCATGAGTTGATGCATTTTTTCCGGTTCATCCCCTTCCACAAAATAAGGCGTCCAACCGCAGCCTCGCAAGAATTGTTCCAATTCTTCAGGCTCAATGCGAGCCAACACGGTTGGGTTGGCTATTTTATAGCCGTTGAGATGCAGGATCGGAAGCACGGCTCCATCGGTGATCGGATTGAGGAATTTGTTGGAATGCCAGGAGGCAGCTAACGGACCCGTTTCTGCTTCACCATCACCGATAATACAAGCAACAATTAGTTCCGGATTATCAAATGCGGCTCCAAAAGCATGACTTAGTGAATACCCCAATTCTCCACCTTCGTGGATTGATCCAGGGCAATCGGGCGAAACATGACTGGGAATTCCCCCCGGGAAAGAAAATTGAGTAAACAACTTTTTCAGTCCGTCTTTGTCCCGGGTGATATTCGGATAGATCTCGCTGTAAGTGCCTTCAAGGTAAGTGTTACCAACCAAAGCAGGACCACCGTGACCAGGACCAGCAATATAGAACATATCCAAATCATATTTTTTAATGACCCTATTCAAATGGGCATAAATAAAATTTTGCCCCGGCGTGGTACCCCAATGCCCCAACAGCATTGCCTTTATGTGAGACATTTTCAGAGGTTCCTTTAATAACGGATTTTCGCGGAGATAAAGTTGCCCGACCGATAGATAGTTGGCAGCACGCCAGTAGGCATCCACCTTGTGGAGCAGTTCCGGTGAAAGAATAGTTGTCTTCATGGCTTGATTCTCCTTTTACACCACTCTCTTAAAGTCGATATATCCGCGCTCCACATTCGTGCTGACCAGCTGTACGCGAAGCTCGCGGCCGACATCCATCCCTTCAAATCCACTCTCTAGCCTTCCTTCAATCGGCGGATGTAGGAGACGAACCCAGGTGCCTTTGTCAGACGCGCCGGTAACAATGGCATCGAACTGATCTCCAATCTTCGATTCCAACAGTATCGCTGCCGCAGATTTCTTGATATGCCTTTCAACTTTTTTCGCCGCGTCTTCTCCCTCGGTGCAGTGTTTTGCGAGCGATTCCAATTCATCGCTTTCGTAAGGCAATGAACTTCCCATTAAAGCTGCTTTCAGCAACCGCTGTGTAATCAAATCAGGGTATCGACGGTTCGGGGCAGTAGAATGAGTATAATCTTTAACCGCAAGGCCAAAGTGCCCGGTTACATTTTCTCCGGGAAACTCGACCACATATTCCCCCGCACCCAAAAGCTTGATGACGCTAAGGGAAAGATCAGGAAAACGAAGTGGATCCGCCTTCTTTTGGGATAATAAAAATTGGTCCAAGGCTTTTGAATCGGGCTCATTAGGCAAAGTCGATCCTCGTTCTACGGCAAGCTCGATGATCCGATCCCATCGTTTGGGTGCTCGGACAACACGACGCAGAGACGGAAATTTTTTAGAAGCGAGATATCGCGCAGTAACGCCGTTGGCCGCGATCATTAAATTTTCAATAATATCTTTAGCCCTATTCCTTTCTTCTGCTTCCAAGTCCTTGAGTTCATCTCCATCAAAAACAGGACGGGCTTCGATTGTTTCGAGGTCAAGCGCACCATTCTGGTGTCGGAGTATTTTAAGTTTCCCAGAGATGCGATCCTGAAGTCGAATGTTATCATCGAGACCTTTGATTTTTACAATTTCTTGCGGTATCGGACCATTCCCTTCGAGCCAAGCGCCAACACTGTTGTAAGCAAGTTTGGAATGATTACGTACCGTCGCTCGATAAAGGTCAGAACTCTGAAGCGATCCATTCTCAGCAACAACCATTTCAACGACGACGGCAAGGCGGTCTGATTCATGGTTGAGTGAAGTAATGTCTGTAAAAAGTTTCTCGGGAAGCATCGAAAATACCTCCGCAGCCGTGTAAACCGAAGTGGTGTTTTGCTGTGCATGGCCATCAATAGCCGATCGCTTTTTGACAATGGCGTCAACGTCGGCAATGGCGACAAGAACCTTGACGCCCCCATCTGGTAAGGCTACGGCAACAGTAAGCTGATCCAGATCACGCGAATCATCGTTGTCGATTGAGCACCAGAGAAGACTCTTTAGATCCCGCGTCGATTCCTCCGTTTCTATCGCTGGTCCTTTTATTCCATCAAGTTCGGCGAGCGCCTGTGGAGGAAAATCGGGAAAAAGCCCTTTTTCAAGCATCACCCTGCGAGCTATTCTTTGCAGGATAACACGGTGTTGTTTGTTGATCCTGTCAGCCATATGTCACCTTTCGAACGTGGACTCTTTTTTTCTTACGCCGATGATTTATTTGTTAAAGCCTTCATCAGCTTATCGAATGGCTCATTGAATTTCTTGACACCTTCATCTTCCAGCTGTTGAGTCACATTATCGATGTTAATCCCAAGTTCCGGTAATTGCGCCATTATTAAATCGGCTTCCTTAACATCCAGTTCGAGACGTAATTTCGGATCGCCGTGATCACGATAATCATCGATGGTTTCAAGCGGAACTGTGTTTACGGTGTCCGGTCCGATTATCTGTTCAATGTATTTTATGTCACTGTAGTCAGGATTCTTGGTACTTGTGCTGGCCCAGAGGAGCCGCTGTACACGGGCACCTTTATCAGCCAGCTTCTTAAATCTATTACTGCTAAATATTTCCTTGTAGATTTGATAAGCCGCCTTAGCGCTTGATATGGCTACTTGTCCATGTACCATCTTCGCAATTTCCGTTTTCTTGCCTACGGGATCTAGGAATTTATCAATCAACGGGTCTATTAGGGTGTCAATACGGCTTAAAAAGAAACTAGCCACCGAGGCTATGTGTTTCACCGGTTTGCCTTGGGCTAGGCGCGCTTCCAGGCCTACAATGTAAGCTTCCGCAACCTGACGATAACGAGGTAATCCAAAAAGCAGCGTCACGTTGACATTAATTCCTTCGCTTATAAGTTGCTGGATAGCAGGCAGGCCATCAGAGGTCGCAGGGACTTTGATAAAGACATTAGGCCTGTTCAGTGCGGTCCACAATCGGCGGGCTTCCTCAATCGTACCTTTAGTGTCATGCGCCAAATGAGGGTTGACCTCCAGGCTGACATATCCATCTTTGTCGTCAGTTTTCTCATACACAGATCTGAATTCATCGGCAGCGCTCTCTACGTCGCGCTGGCTAAGAGCTTCATAAATTGTTTTAACGTCTTTTTTCTTGAGGGCCATATCGCGAATGTCTTGGTCGTAAATATTGCTTTCCGCTATTGCCTTCTCAAAGATGGATGGGTTAGAGGTCATCCCTCGCAAACCATCATCCTCGATCAGACGCCGAAGTGCGCCGCTTGCGATTAGATCACGCCGGATATAGTCGAGCCAAATTGACTGACCGAGTATTTCCAATTTCTTCAAGGGGTTGTCTTTCATTATTTTGCCTCCTGTTCCAGTGCTGTAACTTTCGCCAGGCGGCGTTTGAATCGCTCGTTGCCGCTGAATTCGGCCTTAAGAAATGTACTAACTAATTCCCATGCAAGCGCATGGCCTACCACAAGACCACCAAGGCAGATCATGTTCATGTCGTCGTCTTCTACCCCCTGATGCGCGGAGAAATTTTCATGTATCAGGCACGCCCGCACTCCAGGTATCTTGTTGGCAACCACACACGCACCGACGCCACTGCCACAGATAGCCACACCCCGAGCGACCTCGCCATTCGCAACCGCCCTGGCCAGTGGCACAACAAAATCCGGGTAGTCATCTCCTGTAACCAAATTATTAGCACCGAAGTTCACCACTTCATAGCCAGCGGCTTTAAGTGCCCCAGTCAGTTGAACTTTCAACTCAAACCCGCCATGGTCCGCAGCTATGCCGATACGCATCATTTTCCCTCCGCAATTTACGCTTTAAAACTACAATATTCCCATTATCGGTTATTATAAAACAATACCACCCGGTGCCAATAGGCTGTATCTGCTTTTATTTGACTTGTTTCCACTACTAAAGATTGAATTACTTAAAACAAAATCTTCTAATTTGTCATAAATCATAGTTCATTTATCCTAATGATATTATTATAGATAGAATCAAAATATGATCAATTGTACCTGGGTATAACCGTAGGATTTTACTGCGTTGTCTTTGAGGGTATTATATACTGCCCTAAAGTTGCGCTTATTGAAAGGACTCGGAAAACAAAAAACCCTATTTCTATGCCATTCGGCACAGCCATAGGGAGTTATAGCGGTAACTTGTTTTTGACCACGATCGAGACCTAACCTGCGCAAACAAACGCCTCCGCGAGGCTCGTCTTCGTACGCCTATGGAGTGACCATAAGCCAGCAAAAATTTTTATGAAAACTTTTTTATATGTCCTTGTTAATCCATTATTTTATCAGATAAAAGCTTAAAAAATCAGGCAACCTTATCGGCAGGCTCCTTTTTTTCCGCCCTTCTTTTTTCCTATCCCTTTTCCGGAAGATCTTCCCTTGCCTTGACCTCTTCCGTCCCTTGCTCCTTTTGAACCGCTCCTTGGACCTGTTCCATCTTTATTTGGCATCTTAATCAACTCCTTTCTTATTTTCTATCTATATGAATGAAATAACATAAATGACTGAAATTAATGATAGTTGACTACATCCTTTAAGGTTTGTGGCTATTAAAGCTATTTCCGGCCACTGATGAGACGCAAAATAATAACAACAACGGCGATGACAATCAGGATATGAATAAACCCGCCCATGGTGTACGACGAAACCAACCCTAACAACCAAAGCACAATAAGAATAACTGCAATTGTCCACAACATATTTGACCTCCTTTTTAATTAGGCTTAACTACCCAACAACACGCTTTACAAAATCTGTCTTTACGCTTCTATTATGGGTAATTGCAAAAAGAAATCAATTGTACCTGGGTATAATTGACACAGGATTAAAATAAGGTTAAAATAAAACGATGAAAAGGGAAATAAAAAATATTCAGATAATTATCAATCCCGCCGCAGGAATTGGAGAATCTAGTTTACCTATTATCAATGCATCCATGAAAGAAGCTGACATTAAATGGGAGGCATCGATTACCCACCAAGGTGGCGATGCGATCCAGTACGCAAAAGCTGCTGTAAAAGATGGAGTTGATGCCCTAGCTGTTTACGGCGGCGACGGCACTCTCAGGGAAGCAATCAGCGGCCTGATTGGATCAGACATCCCTTTAATTATCTTACCTGGAGGATCAGCGAATGTCATGGCTACTGAACTTGGTATACCCACTGATCTTAAAGAAGCCTGTAAACTCCTGAGTCACGGTTCGCTAAGAGCGAAAACCATTGATGTAGGACAATTCGATAAGCATTATTTCATTATAGGAATAAGCCTTGGTTTCGAGGCAGATGTCGTCAAGGGCACGGATCGCGAGACTAAAAATAAGCTTGGCATCTTTGCTTATCTTCTTTCAGCTATTGCGGCATTAAAGAAAACTAAAAAAGCCGTCTACCATCTGAAAATCGATGGACAAGAGCACGAAGTTCAAGGTTTAATGTGTCTTATTACCAATACAGGAAATCTCGGGTTTAGTAATATATCTTTCGATAAGCATATAGATGTCAGCGATGGGTTCTTAGATGTTGTTGTCGTGCGAAAAGCGAATCTTAGTCTGCTTAAGCTTATAGTTTTAACTTTAATTAAACGGAAGCGTCCGGACAACCTAGAATTAGTGCAGCACTGGCAAGGCAAGGCTATCAGTGTCTCCTCAAGCCCTGAACAAGCGGTTCAATGCGATGGCGAAGTATTAGAAAAAATACCTCTTCATATCAAAATCATTCCAGGAGCAATCAAGGTTTTAGTTCCTAAAAAAAATAAAGCTGTTGAATAAACATCCGAGCGGCGCAATTCAACAAGCGTAAGCTTCTTGCGCACACAGCCCAATGTGAATATGAGAGGTTTTCTTTAAGGGTATCCGCCGCGGGAACGGCGCATTATTGGGCAATAATCGTGATGCCCTAAGCCTTTGACGCAACAACAGATAAAAAGACCTTGCTCG
>JBFZAN010000028.1:0-8185 GCA_041309005.1 Candidatus Omnitrophota bacterium | reverse complement strand
TATCTGAACATAGGGGGAGGCCTGGGTATAATCTATAATGACGAGACCCCTCAGACCGCGGCTGAATTTGCCGCAAAAGTAGTGCCGATACTGAAGAGTACAGGCTTAAAGATAATCATGGAGCCGGGCAGGTTCATCGCCGGCCAGGCGGGGATACTGGTAGTCAAGGTGCTCTACGTCAAAAAGACACCTTTAAAAAAATTCATTATCGTAGATGGCGGGATGAACGACCTTATCAGGCCTTCCCTGTACGAGGCGTACCATTGTATCGAGCCTCTGGCCTGCGACGCCAGGTGCAAAGCGAGTGTGGAAAAAGCCGATGTGGTGGGGCCGATCTGCGAAAGTGGGGACTTTTTCGCCAAAGACAGGCTCCTGCCGCTGGTTGAGGAGGGAGATTACCTGGCTATTATGAGCGCGGGCGCCTACGGCTTCAGCATGTCGAGCAATTATAATTCGCGGTTACGACCCCAGGAAGTCATGGTGAAAAACAACAAAGCGTATACGATAAGAGCGAGAGAACGCTCAAGCGACCTGATAAAAAATGAGAGGGTCATTTAAGATGCGCGGGTTAACGTTTTCAAAGATGGTCGCTTCAGGAAACGATTTTCTGGTCGCCGATATCGGTCGCGTTACTTCTTTAAAATTACGCTCGCTGGCAAAAGCAGCCTGCGACAGGAAATACGGCGTCGGCGCGGACGGCTTGCTGGCGCTGGGGAAGTCAAAACGCGCGGATTTAAGGATGCGTATTTTTAACGCTGACGGCTCGGAAGCCGAGATGTGCGGCAACGGCGCAAGATGCGTTGCGCAATACGCGTCGCGCACGCGCCGTAGCTTGAGGCGCAGCGTACGCATTGAAACCAAAGCGGGGATCATCGAGTCGGAAATTTTGGGGAACACTATAAGAATAAAGCTTACTGACCCGAAAGATATTAAATTAAACATCCCGCTTCGGCTGGGCGATAAATGGCTGCGCGCGAATTTCATCAATACCGGGGTTCCCCACGCGGTGGTCTTTGTAGAGGGGCTGGAAAAACTCGATACGCCTGGAATCGGCAGGATGATCCGTTATCACCGGCATTTCAAGCCAGCGGGCGCGAACGTCGATTTTGTCGAGTGTATCGGCTCTCATTCAATACGGATCAGGACCTATGAAAGAGGGGTCGAAGATGAGACCCTTGCCTGCGGCACCGGCTCGGTCGCGGCAGCCCTTATTTTCGCGTTAAAAACAGATACTGCCGGAAGCATTAATGTCCTGACCCAGAGCAAAGAGATTTTGAAAGTATATTTCAAAAGGGCTGATGGCGGGTTCCATGATGTCTGGCTTGAAGGCGCCGCGCGCGTTATTTGCACCGGCGAATACTTTTACCGGTAAGGAGGCAGGTACCTATGTTTAAAGGTTCTATCGTGGCGATCGTCACGCCGTTTAAGAGCGGCAAGATCGATGAAAAAAAATTGAAAGAACTGGTGGATTTTCAGATCAAAAACAAGACTTCCGGCATAGTGCCTTGCGGCACCACGGGAGAGTCAGCCACATTGTCCTGGGCAGAGCATGAACGGGTGGTCGAGATAGTAATAGAGGCCGCGGAAAAAAGGGTGCCGGTCATGGCCGGCACAGGCTCCAATTCCACGGAAGAGGCGATCATGCTTACGAAACAGGCCCAGAAAGCCGGGGCTGACGCGTCTTTACAGGTCGCCCCTTACTATAACCGGCCGACCCAGAAAGGCCTCTATGAACATTTTAAAGCCATAGCGCAAGCCGTCGATATCCCCATTGTCCTCTATAACATCGCGTCGCGCACCGGCGTCAATATCGAGCCGGAAACAATAGCGAAACTGGCGCGTGACTGCCGCAATATCGTCGGCGTAAAAGAGGCTTCGGGCAATCTGGAGCAGATGTCCCGCGTGAAAGCCCTGTGCCCCGCGCATTTTGATTTGCTTTCAGGCGATGACAGCCTGACCTTGCCCGTATTGAGCATAGGCGGTACCGGCGTTATTTCGGTCGTGGCAAATATAGTCCCCAGAGACGTTGCGCTGCTGGTCGCGGAATTCGAAAAGGGCAATATTAAAAAAGCCCAGGAAGTCCACTATAAATTATTGCCCCTGGTAAAAGCGATGTTCGTGGAGACTAACCCTATCCCGGTGAAAACCGCGATGGGGATCATGGGTTTATGCGAGGCTGACTTGAGGCTTCCTATGTGCGGGATGTCTCAGGAGAATATGGAAAAATTGAAAAAGGCGATGAAAGAGTACGGGTTGCTTAAATAAAGGCGGTAGGTATGATCAAAATAGGGATAGCCGGTGTGTGCGGCAAGATGGGAAAACGTATCTATGAGCTGGCGCAACATTCCAGCGGATTCGAAGTTGCCTTGGGGCTGGAAAGAAAAGGGATCCCGGAGATCGGAAGGGAGCTGGGAAAGATAAAAATATCCTCAAGCCCCGACGGGATGTTCCTCATCGACGTGTTCGTGGACTTCACGACGCCTGAGGCAAGCGAGGTCAATCTCGATTACGCGGCCAAGTACAGGAAAGCGCTTGTGCTGGGCACTACGGGTTTCAGCGACGCGCAGCAAAAAAAGATTGAAGAAGTTTCCAAAGTCGTGCCGGTCGTGTTTTCTCCCAATATGGCGGTCGGCGTAAATGTCTTGTTTTCGATGCTGCCTGAGATCGCAAAAAGGCTCGGCCCGGAGTACGGTATAGAGATAGTGGAAGCCCACCACAAAGCGAAAAAAGACGCGCCTTCAGGCACCGCGAAAAAATTAGGGCAGGTCCTCGCCGATACCGTTAAAAAAGAAATACCTATCCACGCGGTGAGGCTCGGGGATATCGTGGGAGACCACACGGTCATTTTTTGCGGCAATTCCGAACGTATCGAGATCAAGCACCAGGCGCATACCCGCGACCTCTTCGCGCTCGGCGCGCTGAAGGCGGCAAAGTGGATCGCGGGCAAGCCCGCGGGCCTTTATTCCATGCAGGATGTCCTGTCTTAGGCAACTATAAGGAGCATAATGGATGAGAAATTATTGAAAGACGTTATTCTCGCGGCAGGGATTTCCGGCTATGAAAAGGAGATTTCCGCGATCATGCACGCCGAATTGAAGAAAACCTGCGATGAGGTCAAGATCGACTCTTTCGGGAACGTCATCGCCAGGAAAGGAAAAGGCGCAAAAAAGATCATGCTTGCCGCCCATATGGACGAAGTGGGGCTTCTGGTAAAGCATATCACCAAAGAAGGGTACCTGCATTTCATAAAAGTCGGAGGCATCGATGACAGGGTCCTGGTCGGCCAAAGGGTAGTGGTAAAGTCCGGAAAAAATAACGTGACCGGGATAATCGGAGTAAAGCCGCCGCATCTGCAAAAGGATGAAGAGAAGAAGCAGCCGGTGAAATACGAGGACATGTGCATAGATATCGGATGTAAAAATAAAGAAGATGCCCAGAAGCTGGTTTCCGTCGCCGATCCGGTCATTTTTGAGCCGAATTTCGGTTCCCTGAACAAGAAACTGTATTATGGCAAGGCGATAGATAACCGGATAGGCTGTTTCGCGCTCCTTAAGATCATGGAAAAGGTCAAGGCTGCCGCGGAGATCTACGCGGTAGCGACAACCCAGGAAGAGGTGGGCTTAAAAGGGGCAAGGACGTCGTCTTTCAGGGTGAACCCTGATTTCGCGATCGCGATAGATACTACCTGCGCTGGAGATACGCCCAATATCAGGGAAGTAGAATCTTCCATAAAATTAGGAGAAGGTGTCGCTATCACGGTTATCGAAGCTTCGGGCCGGGGCGTTATTGTCAGCGAAAGAATAAAAGACCTTTTTATCTCGAGCGCGAAAGAAAACAGGGTCAAATACCAGATAGACGTCGTTGAGGGGGGCATGACCGACGCGGCGATGATCTATATGAACCGCGAAGGCATTCCTACCGGCGTCCTGGCCATACCCGCCCGCTACGTGCACGCGCCTACGGGGGTTTTTAATGTCGATGATATGGAGGCTGCGATCACCCTGGGGACAAAAATCGTTGAGAGGGTCGCAAAATACGGCGTCAAATAATAATCGAGAAGGGGAGAATCCATGGATTTCGCAGTTTCTAAACGCCTGCAAAAATTACCCGCGTATCTTTTTCAGGAAATAGATAAAGCAAAGAGGCTCGCCAGGCAGGAGGGCAGGGATATTATCGATTTCGGGGTGGGCGATCCCGACCAGCCTACGCCGAAATATATCATTGAGGCCCTTTATAAGGCGGCACAGGACCCTTCCAATCACCGCTACGCGCTTGACCAGGGCATGCCCGCGTTACGCCAGGCCATCGCCCTGTGGTATAAAAAAAGGTTCCACGTGCTGCTTGATCCCGAAACCGAGATCCTTCCTCTGATAGGTTCCAAGGAAGGTATCGCGCATTTTCCCGCGGCGTTCCTTAACCAGGGCGATTATTCCCTGGTACCGGACCCGTGTTATCCTCCGTACAAAGGCGGGACCATCCTGGCAGGGGGAAAGCCTTATCCGCTCGCGCTTACCGAGGAGAACGGCTTTCTGCTGGATCCGAAAGACGCCCCGGCGTCGGTACTCAAAAAAGCAAAATTGCTTTATGTCAATTATCCCAATAACCCGACTTCAGCCACGTGCGAAGGGGGTTATTTTAAACACATCGTTTCCTTCGGCCGCGCGCACGGCACTATCGTTATCTCCGACCTCGCGTATTCTGAAATAGCGTTTGACGGGTTTAAACCGTGCAGTATCCTGGAAACGGAAGGCGCAAAAGAATGCTGTATCGAATTCCATTCGCTCTCAAAGACCTGCAATATGACGGGCTGGAGGATAGGCTGGGCATGCGGCAACAAAAGCCTGGTCGCCGCGCTGGCTAAAGTCAAATCCAATATCGACTCGGGTATCTTTTCCGCTGTCCAGTTCGCGGGGATCGTCGCTCTGGAAAACCAGAAGGAGCATGTCGAGCATATGTGCCAGCTGTACCAGATAAGGCGCGATATATTAGTGGACGGGCTTGGCGCGCTGGGCTTAAAGGTCAAAAAGCCGAAGGCGACTTTCTATGTCTGGGCTAAAATCCCTCCAAGGACCGGCTCAATCGAGTTCGCGGGCCGCTTGCTTAAGGACGCGAATATCGTGGTCACTCCCGGAGTGGGTTTCGGGGCTCCGGGAGAAGGCTATATCCGTTTCGCGCTCACGGTCAATAAGGAGCGGATCAAGGAAGCAATCCGCAGATTACGATCGATATGGTGACCTGTTATATCGGCATAGGTTCTAACCTGGGGGACAGAAGGTATTATATCGAGGCCGCGATAAAAAAGATCAAAATGCTTTCCCTTACGAAGGTGAGGAAGGTTTCCGGCATAATAGAAAGCCCCGCGCAGGGAGGGCCGCAGCAGGGGCCTTATTTGAACGGGGCGCTTGAGATAGAAACTGAGCTTACGCCTTTTCAATTATTGCGGGAACTCCAGGAAATCGAGCGTTCTTTAGGCAGGGTGAGGATAGTAAAAAACGGGCCGCGCACAATAGACCTGGATATCCTTACGTACGCGGACGCAGCTTTCACCGAAGAGGCCCTTTCGATACCGCATCCGCGCATCCTTGAAAGGGATTTTGTTTCAGGGCCGTTAAAAGAAATAGCTCCGGAAGAGATCAAAAAGCTGCTCGCGCGCTCAGCGGCAAAACCCGGATTTACGCCAAAGAAAAAAAGTGCCTGTTTGTAAGACTACGCAGTTGAAATGCGCGGTATGCGATTCAGCGAACGTCAGCCACGTATACCGCGCGCGCGCGCGGGACGAAGCAGGAGGTAAAAAGAAAAGTTTTACCCCTACTGCCTGCGATTACGGCATTTATTATGACCTGGCAAAATGTAACGATTGCAACCTGCTGTTTTCTTTATTGGACAGCGAGGAGAAGGAGCGGATAGGGCGCGAATATTCCCGGTCGAACGACCCTCTTTATATGGCTCAAACCGCGGAAAGGACCGCTACCTGCCGCAGGGCGCTATCAGCCCTTAAGCCGTACATCCGTAAGGGCGGCCGCCTGCTGGACGTGGGGTGTTCCTACGGGTTTTTCCTTGAGATGGCAAGGGAATACGGCCTGGAAACACACGGCGTCGAATTGAGCGAGCACGCCGTAGAATATTGCCGCAAAAGCCGCGGCCTGGACGTGACGGGCGCAGCAATAACGCAAGCGGCTTTCCCCGATAATTATTTTGATAGTATTACCGCCATCGAAGTCATTGAACATATCCCCGACCCAAAGGCATTTATCGCGGCCGCGCATAAGATGTTAAGGCCGGGAGGAGTCCTGTATCTTGTTACTCCCGATACCGCAAGCCTTTCTTCCAGGCTGTTAGGCTATCGCTGGTGGTCGTATAGAAGAATGCACCTTAATTATTTTTCAAAAAAGACCCTTTTCGCGTTTTTACGCGCGCAAGGGTTTTCCATACTCAATTGCAGGCCTTACCGCAAGACTTTTAAAACCGGCTATTTTCTTACACAGGCCTATGCCGCGCTCCAGAACAGGGCGTGCCGGTCGCTGGTATCGTTCGCAGGCAAGGCGGCCATACTAACGAACATAAGAATAACCGCAAGTTTCGGCGATATCGCGGTCGTGGCAAGGAAACCTTAAGGGGATATGAATCTTAAAATAGTACGCTGGGTCGATTTATACGCAGGAGTACCCCTGGAGTACCTTGTGCGCGCTTTCACGCGCCCGTTGTCTAAGTCTTTAACTCCTCACAGGAAGCAGTATAATAAAATATTGATCATGAAATTCTGGGGCGTGGGCAATATCATCATGCTCCTGCCGGCGGTCAGCTCATTGCGGAAGCGCTATCCGGGCGCCAGGATAGATATTTTAACGCTGACCAATAACAGGGAAGTCTGCGAAGCCGCCTGTTTGTTCAGCCGCATTTTTACCATTAATATCAAGGACCTGGGCGCCTTTATCGCGTCTTTGTTAAAGGGAGCGGTCCGTTTAAGGAAAGAAAACTATGACCTGATCATAGATTTCGAACAGTTCGCCAGGTTCTCCGCGTTGTTGAGCCGCTTTATCGGAAAGAAAGAAAGGATCGGCTTCAATACGAAAAATCAGCACCGGCACGTTCTTTTTACGAAATCAGTGTGCTACGACAACAGCATCCATGTGACCGGGTCGTTCTTCAGCCTGATCGTTGCGGTGACGGATCCCGCCTCAGTCGTCCCGGAGCCTGTAGCACTGGCCATCTCCAGCCATTGCGAGGAAGAGGTGCAGGCTTTATTGCAGAAGTCCGGGATTTCGAAGGAACACCTGCGCATCGTGCTGCATATCGGGACGAGTGAAAATTTCAACCTGAGGCGCTGGCCTTTGCAGCATTTCGCCCGTCTCGCGGATACGCTGATCGGCCGTTATAACGCCAGGGTGATTTTTACCGGGCTGCCTGCCGAGAAGCGGCTGGTGCATGCGTGCATCGGCCTCACGCAGCAGGAGGCCAAGACCCTCGATCTAAGCGGCAAGCTTTCTTTCGCCCGGTTCGTCGCGCTCGTCAAATCATGCGACCTGGTCGTGTGCGCCGATACGGCTCCGGTGCATGTAGCCTCATCACTTTCTGTCCCCGTAGCGGGGCTGTACGGCCCTAATACACCCCGCCTTTACGGCCCATGGGCAAAGAACGGTATCTATTTCTATCAAAACCTGCCCTGCAGCCCCTGTATCACAAATTATAACGCCAAGATCAATAGATGCAGCCATCCGCAGGGAGCGGGGGCATGTATGAATAAAATAAGCCCCGAAGAGGTATTTCTGGCGATACAAAAGACGTTTTTCGACGAAAACTCCGCCCATTGCATTGAAAAGATAAAAAAATGCGCAAACTTATCAATTTAGCCAGGAAAATAGCGGTGAGCAACTTCAGGGAATTAGGGCTTCCTTACCGCTTTACCTTCATCGTGACCTATAAATGCCAGTGCCGGTGCAGCATGTGCAACATCTGGCAAAAGCCTTATTCGCGAGAATTATCGTTAGAACAGATCGAGAAATTCTTTAAGAAATCGCATGAGTTTTCCTGGATCAACCTGAGCGGCGGCGAGATATTTTTACGGGATGACATCCTCGATATCTTCAGGGTGATCTTTACGGAATGTAAGGACCTCTACCTGCTCGATTTTCCCACCAACGGATTCCTGACCGAGGCGGTGGCAGCTTCGACTGAAAAGATATTA
>JBFZAN010000027.1:0-14840 GCA_041309005.1 Candidatus Omnitrophota bacterium | reverse complement strand
TTCTACGGTCTTAATGAAGTGGCTCTGGCCTATGATGACATTTACGTCTTCGGCCTTCTTGATCTTGACCACGCTTAACTCTAACATGATTGCCCCCCTTTTTCCGGTTACAACCATTTAGCTCATTTGCGCTATTCTAACATATAACTTTTATTAAATCAACTGGTTGCAAGTCGCCCGTTAAGAAATTATTGAAATGAAGGGCGGATAAGGTATAATTAGACTATGCGCATGGAGAACCAAAACCGCTACAACAGTATCAAGCGGATACTGATCGTAATCCTGTTCTTAAACTGGGCAGTGGCCCTGGCGAAGATCGCTTACGGTATTTTTACCCGTTGCGCCAGTATATCCGCCGACGGCTTTCATTCGTTTTCTGACGGCACGTCAAATATTATCGGTCTTATAGGAATAACCTTCGCCTCCCAGCCCAAAGACAAAGACCATCCTTACGGCCACAAAAAATACGAAACCTTTTTTTCTTTGGGGATCGCAGCGCTTCTTTTCATCATAGCGGTAGAGCTTGTAGAAAAATCCTTTGAGCGCCTGCATACTCCCGTTATTCCCGAAGTCAATTTGCAGAGTTTCCTGGTAATGATGCTCACCTTGACAGTGAACCTTTTCGTTATGAAGTTTGAATGTGCGGCGGGAAAACGGCTGAAAAGCGATATCCTGGTTGCCGACTCGATACACACCAGGGCGGATATCTTTATTACGCTCTCGGTCATCCTGGCGCTGGTGGCGATAAAGCTGGGGTATCCCGTGCTTGACCCCGTCATCACCATAATGATAGCGTTATGTATCGCCTACACCGGCGTTACTATCGCCAGGACCGGTTCGAAGGTCCTCTGCGACAAGGCGGTGATCATAGACGATAAAATGATCTGCGATATCGTACTGGCGATTGAAGGAGTAAAAGCGTGCCATAAAATCAGGACGCGGGGAAGAGAAGATGATATCCATATCGACCTGCATGTCCAGGTAAGCCCCAGCATGCGCATGGATAAGGCCCATAAGATAAGCTATTCGATTGAAGAAGCGCTTAAGAAAGGTATTCCGGGAGTGACCGACGTGATAGTACACATGGAACCGAAAGATTAAAACTTTAAGGCGCTTATATTCCTTTTAAGATGAACAAAAGCCCCACGCTTGAACATATCCCCATAGCCGCGCCGAAATAAAACGGCGCCTGGACGCCTACAAATTTCCAGAGCATGCCCGCTAAGAATGACGCCGGGAACAGCCCTATGCCCACCAGCGTCGCATGCAGCCCGATAACCGTGGCGCGCAATTCTCTGGGCGCGACATCCGCCACCAGCGCTTTCTCTACGCCCTCGGTAAACCCGATATAGAGCCCGTACACGCCGAACAAAAGCCACAGTAACGGCGTTGAACGGTTGACCGCGAACCCGAAATATACGAGGCCGTAAAAAAAATATCCCGCCACAAGAAGGTTCTTTCTGCCGAATTTATCGGAAAGCCTCGAGGCAGGATAGGCAACCAAAAGATACACGATATTATAGACAAGGTACAAAAGGATCACGTCCGCCGCAGAGCTGCCCAGGTCCTTGGCTCTTAACAGAAGGAAGAGGTTCGAGGAATTTCCGAGCGTAAACAGGAATGTGAATATGAGAAAGAGCTTCAGCCTTTTGTCCAGGATGCTCCACCGGAGCTTGATCTTCCCGGGGGAAGACTTCGTTTCTGCCCGTTTCTCCCTGACAAAGAATAAGTTCAGCACCCCCAGGGACGCAGGAATAAGCGAAAATAAAAATATGCTCTTCAGGTTGCCTTTATACATTACCACCAGGAAATACGCCAGCGCTACTCCGATGACCGCGCCCAGCGTGTCAAGGCTGCGGTGAAGGCCGAAGGCAGCACCCCTTTTTCCGTCTTTGGCGCTGTCGGCGATCAGCGCGTCGCGGGGAGCGGTGCGCACCCCTTTTCCGAAACGGTCTATCGTCCTGCCGACGAGCACGTACAGCCAGTTGGTAGAAATATACAGGAACACTTTGCCGACGGTTGAACTGGCATAGCCGAAGATGGTAAAGGGTTTCCTTCTCTTCGCCATGTCGGAAAAATACCCCGAAAACACCTTCATCAGGCTGGCCAGGCTCTCGGCTATCCCTTCGATCAACCCCAGTATGGCGGGGCTTGCCCCGAGCGTGGATACCAGGTAGATCGGCAATATCGGATACACCATTTCGCTGGATATATCCGTCAAAAGGCTGGTGATACCTAATATGATGATGTTAAACATACTCCGCCTCTTTCTTTACCTTTAATTCCCGGGCTTCCCAGTGATCTTTCTGTTTTTAAATTGCAATAGTATACCGCACATCACAAAGAGCGCGCAAACACCTATGAAGGCGTCGGGGAAACGGGTGTACGCGCTCAAAGGGTGCTTGTGCGCGGATATAACCCCCGTATCATGTCCCGTTACGTTTATAGCGTTACCCGCGCGGTCCTTTATCTCGGAAATGATTTTCCCTCGCGGATCGATAAAAGCAGAGACGCCGGTATTGGCGCTGCGCACCACATATACCCTGTTTTCAACGGCCCTGAATACAGACGCCACCAAATGTTGATACGCAGCGCTGGTGCGCTTATACCAGGCATCGTTGGTTATGTTGACCAGAAAACCGGCCCCTCTTTTTACGAACCCGGCCGACAACTCAGGAAACAGGTCTTCGAAACAGATAAGGACCGAAAACGCGCGCCGCATATCCGACCCGCGGCGGGCGATACTGAATACCGTGAAATCCCTGCCGGCCGTTATATCCCCGATCGGAGCGATCGTCTCCAAGAAAGGGAATACGTTTCTCAAAGGGATATATTCTCCGAAAGGAACAAGATGGAGCTTATCGTACGACCGTATGAACTCGCCCTTCGCTGAAACCAAGAACGCGCTGTTATAAAATTCATTTTTTCGTAAGACCACCGCGCCTGTCAAAATGGGTATACCCATTTCCTGCGCCAGTTCAAGTGTTCCTCGATAATAGGGAGAGCCTTCCTGAGCCACCTCGGGCAAGGCAGCTTCAGGCCAGATGATGAGATCGGGTTTATCCTTTGCCGCCCTGAGAGAAAGCTCCCTGAACCTCTTGAAAATTAAATCCCCGGCAGATGCGTCCCATTTTGACTCCTGGGGGATATTGCCCTGTACTACCGAAACCGCAACGTGCGCGGACTTACGCGTATCGCGCAACGCGTACAATTTATAACAGCCGTATACTGCGCTGACTAACAGACATAACACTGGAATAAAATATCTTTTGAGAGCCGCCTGTCTGCGCGAGAGCGCCTGATAGACCGCCGCGTTGACCATCATCACCAGGAATGATACTCCCCAGGCTCCTGTAATGTCCGAGATCTGGATAACTGCTAAATTCCGGTATTGTGAATGGCCCAGGAGGGCCCAGGGTAATCCGGTTAAGAGGTGTGAACGCAGATATTCAAGCAAAACCCATATCGAAGAAACGAACAGCAGGTGAAGGGATCCTGGCCTGGAAACCATTGGCATGGCGATGAACCCGAAAATGCCGAAATATAACGCTAGGTACAATACCAAAATGATCATCCCGGGCAGGGTTACATGGATGAGCCAGTAGATTATGCCCAGCCAGAATAGAATACCGCTTGCGTACGAATACAAAGCCGCCTTCCAGGCAGGCTTTCCCGCCAGGGCAAAGAATAACGGCACAAATCCAAACCATGCCAGAAACTGGAAGTTATAAACGGGGAATGACAGGATAAGTAAAGCGGAGGAAAAAAGACATACGAAAAGAGTTCTTAACGCGGAAGGCTTTACAGGCCGCAGCATTTTTTATATTTCTTTCCTGAACCGCACGGGCATGGATCGTTTCTGCCGACCTTTGCTTGGGAAGTTCTGACGGGTTGGACCTTGGCTGGAGCGCTTGGCGCCGCTGCTTCGCTCATCCGGCCTCCTTCCTGCGGGCCCTCGGGCATCCTTGCCTCTGGATGCAGCAGTTCCTGGGACACCGAGCTAAACACCCCCCTGAATCTTTCCTGCCTGGCAGGCTGTAATTTGAAGATCATTTCAACGGCTTCTTCTTCAATCCCGGAGATCATCTGGCTGAAATATTCAAACGCCTCGCGCTTGTATTCTATCAAGGGGTCTCTCTGCCCGTAGGCGCGCAGGCCAATGCCTTCTTTCAGCTTATCCATTGCGTAGAGATGATCCTTCCATTTGCTGTCTATTATCTGCAGGAAGACCATCCGCTCCATGTGGCGCATCATATCCTGACCGACAGCCTGCTCTTTTTCATCATACGCCGTTGCTATTGCCTTGTACACATCCTGCTTGATCCTGTCTCTGTGCGCGTCCTGCACCATGGCCACGTCCCCTGAAAAGCCGAATTTTAAGCGTAGCGCAGTTATGAGTTCCTCGGGATCCACCTCTTTACCCTCGGGGTGTTCGCTCAAATGTAACGCAAGGACCCTTTCAAGCATCTTATCGATTATCTCAAGTATATTCTCCTTCAGGGAAACGCCTTCCAGTATTTCCTTTCGCTGGCTGTATATTATCTCCCTTTGCTTATTCATCACATTGTCGTACTCCAGAAGCTGCTTCCTTACTTCGAAATTATGCTGTTCAAGCCGCCTTTGCGCGATCTCGATGGACCTGGTGACCCAGGGATGCTCTATGACCTGGCCTTCTTCAAATCCCAGCCTGTCCATGATGCCCACCAGCCTGTCCGAGCCGAACAGGCGCATAAGGTCGTCTTCCAAAGACACGTAAAACCTTGAAGAACCGGGGTCTCCCTGTCTGCCTGAACGGCCGCGAAGCTGATTATCTATGCGGCGCGCCTCGTGGCGTTCGGTGCCTAACACATGCAGCCCGCCGAGTGAAACGACCTTATCATGCTCCCTGGCGCACTCCTCTTTGTATTTCGCAAGCAGCTTCGCATATTCCTCCGTGTACGCCGGGTCATCGGCCGCTACCTTCTGTCTGATTATATTCTTTGCGATAAACTCCGGGTTGCCCCCCAAAAGGATATCCGTGCCGCGGCCGGCCATGTTGGTGGCGATGGTCACGCCTTTGAACCTGCCGGCCTGCGCGACGATATGCGCTTCCATCTCGTGGTACTTGGCATTGAGCACCTGATGTTGTATGCCGCGCCTTTTCAACATCTCCGAAAGCTTCTCCGACCTGTCGATGGATATGGTGCCCACGAGCACGGGCTTGCCCGTATTGTAGAGCCCGAGGATCTCTTCAACTACCGCTTCAAACTTTTCTTTTTCCGTCTTATATATGCAGTCGGCGTAATTCGTGCGGATGAGCGGCTGGTTGGTCGGCACCACTACTACGTCCAATCCGTATATCGCCTTGAACTCACCGGCTTCCGTATAGGCGGTCCCGGTCATGCCCGAGAGTTTTTCGTACATGCGGAAATAATTCTGAAAGGTTATCGTGGCCAGCGTCTGATTCTCGTGTTCGATCTTTAAGCCCTCGTTCGCTTCTACCGCCTGATGCAGGCCGTCCGACCATCTCCTGCCCGGCATGAGCCTGCCGGTAAATTCGTCCACGATGATCACCTGCCCGTCTTTGATGACATATTCAACATCCCGCTTGAAAAATTCTTTTGCCCTTAATGCCTGGTGCGTATGATGGCGGTATTCTATAGTCTCGATGCTATGAAGGTTGTCTATCCCCCAGAGCCGGGCGGCCTTCGATTCCCCCTCATCGGTGAGCGCGACGGTCTGGGCCTTTTCGTCGGCGACGTAATCAAAACCCTTGTAGAGCTCTTCCTTGTCTACCTTATCCTTTACGTTATCTTCAGTGACCCTTTTTCCTTTTAGCTGGTCGGACACCTTTCTTGCCGTGTAGTATTTCTCCGTTGACTCCTCGGCAGCCCCTGATATGATCAGAGGTGTCCGGGCCTCATCGACCAGTATGGAATCGACTTCATCGACTACGGCAAAATAGAACGGCCGCTGCACCAGTTCACCCAGTCCGTATTTCATGTTATCGCGCAGGTAATCAAAACCGAATTCGTTGTTCGTGCCATAGGTGATATCGCAGGCGTATGCCTTTTGCCTTTCGCTATCGGACATATCGTGCTGTATGGTGCCGACGCTTAAGCCCAGAAATTCAAATACAGGCCCCATCCACTCCCGGTCCCGGCGCGCCAGATAGTCATTGACGGTAACGATATGGACGCCCCTGCCCAGCAGGCCGTTCAGATAGGCGGGCAGCGTCGCCACGAGGGTTTTTCCTTCGCCTGTGGCCATTTCCGCTATCCTGCCCTCGTGCAAAACCATGCCTCCTGCGATCTGGACGTCAAAATGCCTTAAGCCTATCGTGCGCCTGGAGGCTTCCCTTACGACCGCGAAGCTCTCGGGCAGGACATCAACGAACATCCTGTTACGCAAGAGCTTTATCTTCTCTTTGATCTTATCCTTTTCCTCGGGGATCGTGATCGAGTTAAACAGTTCTTTTAATTCCTCTACCTGCGGCTCTACTTCGCGTAATTGCGTGCCGAGATATTCCTTGAACTCATCGGTCTTCGCGCGCAGTTCCTTATCGGTGAGGCTTTGCATTTTCTGTTCCAGCGCGTTTACCTGAACTACTATCCTCGACAGCGCGACCATCTTGTTGGCGGAAGACAAAGGCATGTCGGGATGCAGCACGATATTGACGCCGGCAGAGCGCTTTCTGATAGCGTTTTGTTTGCCCTTTA
This sequence comes from Candidatus Omnitrophota bacterium, assembly GCA_041309005.1. Taxonomy (GTDB): domain Bacteria; phylum Omnitrophota; class Gorgyraeia; order Gygaellales; family Profunditerraquicolaceae; genus PPR-0468. Next base: position 8,142 of record JBFZAN010000027.1, on the reverse strand, counting down.
AAATTGAATTTTTCACTAATCCCAGCATTATCGTCTCTTCTGTCTGAAGGCTTTAAAGCCCGGGCTTGTTCTTAGTTTGCTGCAGCTTGAGGTACGCCTCAATGAAGTCGTCAAGGCCGCCGTCCATCACCGCCTGCACGTTTCCGCTTTCGTGCTCGCTACGATGGTCTTTTACCAGGCTATAGGGATGCATTACGTACGAACGGACCTGGCTGCCCCATTCGATCTTCTTCTTTTCGCTGCCCTGCTTCTTGATTTCCTGCTCTTTTTTTTCCCGCTCCAGCTCGTAGAGCTTGGCTTTCAGTATCGTAAGCGCGGTCTGTTTATTCTGGTATTGGGAGCGCTCGTTCTGGCAGGCCACGACTATTCCCGAAGGCACATGCGTGATCCGCACTGCGCTGTCGGTCTTCTGCATGTGCTGGCCCCCGGGCCCGGATGCGCGGAATGTATCGATCGTGATATCCTTATCTTCGATTTTCAGCTCTATGGCTTCTTGCGCCTCCGGGATCACGTCCACGGACGCAAATGAAGTATGCCGGCGCTTATTGGCATCAAACGGGGATATACGCACCAGCCTGTGCACGCCGCGTTCGGCCTTAAGGTACCCATAGGCATATTCGCCTTCTACCAGTATCGTAACGTTTTTTATCCCGGCCTCTTCGCCGAACAGGATATCGACAGTCTTGGTAGCGTAGCCTCTCTTTTCGCAGAAACGCGTATACATGCGAAAAAGCATCGAAACCCAGTCGCAGGCCTCGGTCCCCCCGGCTCCCGCGTTGATGCTCAGGATCGCGTTGTTTGAGTCAAATTCTCCTGCGAGCAGGGTTCTAAATTCCAACCCCTCGAGTTCTCTTGTAAGGCTGGCGAGGTCACGCGCCAGGTCTGCGAGTATCCCCCGGTCCTCTTCTTTCAGGACCCCGGAAAGCTCCTTCAATTCCTCGTATTTCCCGGAAGAAGACTCCCAGGGCTCAATGGCACTTTTGAGACTCTTTAATTGTTTTACTATCTTGGTGGAATGCTCAGCGTCATTCCAGAATCCCGCGCCTGACATCTGGAGGGAGAGGTCTTCGATAAGCTTCTTTTTGGCATCTATGTCAAAGATAACCTCTGAGCTGCTGAAGGTGCGCGTCTATCGATGACAACTTTGATTTGATCTCTTCTAACATAGGAATGCCTCCGTTATCTTTTCTTGATGCCCCTTAAGGCCAATAGGAATTCGTCCTTATTGTCCGTGAAATTCATCGCCTCTTCGACGGTGATCTGTTCATCCTGGACCAGTTTTACCAGACACTGATCGAACGTCTGCATCCCGAAGATGGCGCCGTCTTCGATATATTGATGTATTTCCCAGACCTTACCCTCCCTGATAAGCCTGCTGATAGTAGGAGTCAGGAGCATGACCTCATACGCGGGGATGCGGCCCGAGCCGTCTTTTAAAGGCACAAGCCGTAGCGATATTATCCCTTTTAACAAAATAGAAAGCTGCGTGCGGATCTGGGCGTGCTGATGGGGCGGGAAAAGATTGACCATCCTTTCCACTGTCTGCGCGGCATTGACGGTATGCAGCGTGCTTAACACCAACACCCCTGTCTCGGCGCTGGTGAGCGCCGCAGACATCGTCTCGAGGTCGCGGATATTGCCGATATAGATCACATCCGGGCTCTGCAGCGTAAAAGCCTTTAAAGCGCCGGGATAAGAAATCACGTCCTTGCCGATCTCTCTCTGGTTAACGATGGAATTCTTATCCTTAAAGGTAAATTCGATCGGCTCCTCAAGCGTCAGAATATGCTTATTCGCGTTCGTATTGATATGTTCGATCATGCTGGCAATGGTGGTAGATTTCCCCGAGCCGGTAGTCCCGGTCAAAAGCACCAGCCCCCTGTTCTCCATGGCCAGCTTTTTAATCGCGGCGGCGGGCAGTTTCAGCTGCTCCAGGGTATCCACTACAGGAGAAATATTCCTTACTACTATGGAAGGGGTATTAAGCTGCATAAAAATACTGAAACGGAAACGCCTCCCCAGCTCTTTCGAAAAAAAAGCGAAATCTATATCCAGGCTATTTTTAAATTGCTCTTTCTGCTGATCGGTAATGATCTCGCCCAAAGAGTTCTCGATATCTTCCTGGGTAAGGATCTCATCCCTGACGCTAAGCACTTTACCGTTGATACGCATGCGTACCGAGCCTCCCGAACGAAAGAACAGGTCCGATGCGCCTTTCTCAACCATAAGCTCCAAATAATCTTTAATCGTCATTACTGCCTCGCTTGGCTTAAGGAAATTTATTATACCACTTTTCGCCGCTTTTCCGTAGCAGAAAATTCCATATATCTTCCCAGCATAAGCCGCGTTTGCGCGTCAAGCGCCGGTGTCGAGCCCAGGAGCAATATGATAAACGGGACTATCACCCATTCCAGGATCATCACTATGTTCTTGATCCATTTCACGTCCTTCGGCCTTGGCGGCAGGATTATCCTGCTCAAGACTATCCAGACAAAACTTGTTCCCAGGGTGAAATTAAGCAAAAGCCCCGTGATCTTGGGAAGATTATACCCTATGGGCTTTTGAGAAAATAATACCCCTCCCAACAGGATCGGTAAAGGAGCGATCAGGATAATGATATTCGCCCAGACCGCCCAGGTGATATGGCTTTCCAGGAGATGGAACGCCCGCCTTGCCTTGCTCAAAAAAGGTATTTCTTTGATATCTTTAAACCTGCTTACCACGTAGGGGAAATTCTCAACGCCCCATGCCCATCTCCTCTTCTGCTTATACTGGACTACCAGCGTCTTAAAGAAATTATTGCTGTAGGCGATATCCATGGAGACGGCAGTATAGAGGGGGACTACGCGGTAATCCCCTTTATAGTACAAAAAGGCCTTCCAGTACACCACTGAATCATCGGAAACCATGTCTACCGGCCAATAGTCAATTGCGACCAGGGTTTTAAAGCTCATGCTATGGCTTGAAAAAGTGACGAATTTCTCCAGCCGCATGCTTTCGATCATCTGGCAAAAAGAAGCGCTCGTTTCGACCAGCCTCGCGAATGAAGGCGCCTGCCAGATATTGTTAGTGTAGACCGGGATCGGCTGATAGCTCGCCTGATGGGGCTTGGGGTACGTGAGAAAATGGTACGTCAGGCAGCCGAAGTACTCTTTATCCACGCAGGTGTCCGCGTCAAAACAGGAAACTATCACATTTTCAAGAGGGACCCCTCTTTTGTTCAAAAGGACTTTTGCCTGTTTCGCGGCCCAGGTGGCGTTTGCGCCCTTGGTGCGCTTCTCCCCGGTGAGGTTATCGGGATGAAAGGTAGATATGTACTCAAAAAACGTGCGGCTGAACTCTTTTTCCAGCGCCTCGGCATTTTCTGTAGCGCCGCTAAAACGCTTTTCAAATGCCATCACTATGATCATCTTTTCCTTCGGATAGTGGGCATGCCTGATCGCTTCCAGAGAAGGCCTGAGGATGTCCAGCCCTTCTTTATATACGGGAAAAATGATCAGATGGTATACATCCTGCCAATTGTTCCGGGGCCCAAGTTTCCGGCAGGATTCCAGCCAATCAAGGTTCCTCTGCTGGGCCAACTTTCGATAGGCCATAATCAGAAGCGTCGTCAAATACGCGGTGCGGATGATCCAGTAGAAATCAAAAATGATCACGATGATAGCGCAGGCAACCGGCTTTAAGACAGCCAGAAGCACAAGAAAAACGAGTATCCCCCAGGAGGTCAAGCCCGGAATGATTTCAAGCAGCCTATTTTTCGGTTTTTGCCCCTGCATTTTGCTTAGACTCCGGTTTTTCGAACGAAGGCGCTAATTTTATTAATTCCTGGAACGGGTACAGTTTGGTGGCTAATTCGAGTTTATACACATTGTCATAGAGTATCCCGTCTTCTGCCTTCTGAGAATCCAGGAAATAGAGCGTGTCCGTGCGGGAGTCATAGAAAGTGGAACCGTTCTTTTTGTTTAAAGCCACCAGCGTCACCGGCGTGGCGCTATTCTCGGCCTCCTGGATCTCGATCTTCGTCGCGGTAACGATTATTATATGAAAGCTGTCTGAATGCCAGAATACGTCGTGTATGGCGCTCAGCGGATGGTCGATTACGCAGGCAAAACATTTTATTCCGGGCGGCGCTTTTTCCTGTTCCAGGCTGACAACGCCGATCTGGTGCGCGTTGAAATAGAAAAACTTCAGCCTGTCCGGGGAAAGCTTCCATTTCTTTGCAGGCGGGGAGATCGGCAGGTACGACGCAATCTTCTCAAAGCGCCCGCCGTCCAGATCAGACTTATAGATGCTGGTCTCATCTTCCCGGGCATAATAAATTGCCCCCCTGGGTTCATCCATGAAAAAAGATGAGATTGTGTCCTTATTCAGCTTTTTGATATCGGGCCTTGAAGGAAAAAGGATTATCTTTTCAAGGCGCGTGACATTGCCTCCCCTGACCTGCGCGTCGCTTGAGTAAGAATAATGGTCTTCCAGTTCCAGCCTGATGTTGTATCGGCCCGGGAGGAGTTCGTTGATAGTGGCGGGGGTCTTTTCCTTTAGTAACGTATTGTCCAGGTAGATATTGGCGCCCTGGGGCTGGGTCTTCAAAACGATAAGGCCGGTCTTGGTGAACTTAAGGCTTTTCCTGTCGAATTTATAGCCCAGGGAAGAAGACAGAATGAATGGAAGGCCTGTGAAAAAGATAAACACGCCCAAATAAAATAAAACCGCCCTTATTCTTTGTTCCCCAGACATGCCTTGATCCTTTTCTCCAGTTCCAGAAGAGACTGCTTCTTTTTTACCCCCAATGCGTATCCTCCCAGCCTGTCATCGCTGTTTATCACGCGATGACAGGGGATAAGCAAGGGGTACGGATTACGCTTTAATACCTGGCCTACCGCCCGGTGGGCCAGAGGCGAACCGGCTTTCCGGGCCACCCATTTGTAACTGCGCACCTCCCCCAGCGGGATACTAAGCACCGCCTTGTAGACTTTTCTGGCGAACGGGGTCATCTTCTTCATTTCACCTGCCTATTACCTTCTTCCTGCGCAATACATGGTGATACGCAACCGCGAACCTGTGGGCTTCATTACGCACCCTGCGCAACAGGTTTAACGCCGGCGTGTCGAAGCGCAGTTTTATTGCGTGCCGCCTATTGCTAGTATATATGTTCTCTTCTTCTTTGGCAATACTTACTAACGGAATACGTAGCCCCAGCTTCGCAAGCACTCTTTTCGCAGTAAGTAAATGAGCCCTTCCCCCGTCTATAAGGATCAGGTCGGGTGAGGGCAGTTTTTCCTCTTTAAGCCTCGCATATCGCCTCTGCACCGCTTCGCTAAGCATTTTATAATCATCTATTCCTTGCACCGTTTTTATGCGAAAACGCCGGTAATTATTTTTATCGGGCTTGCCGTCATAAAAAGAGACCATGGACGCGCAAGCCTCCCTGCCGAAAATATCCGAAACGTCAAACGCCTCGATGCGCATGGGCAGCCCTTTTAATCCGGTGAGGCGCTTAAGGTCTAAAAGGCCCGGCTGCGACAGATGATATTCTTCGCCAAGGCTGCTTAAGGCAAGGATTTTGTCCCGCAAGACGGCCGCCTCTTCGAATTTATACTGCGTAGCCTTTTTTTCCATGGCGCGGGTCAACTTTTTTACCAGCTCATCGGTTTTCCCTTCCAGGATCAGGCTGATATCGGTTAAGGTCTTTGCGTATTCCTGCTTGTCGATCTTGCCTGCGCAGGGCGCCGGTGAGAGGCCTATGCGGTAATACATGCACGCCTGCCTGGGCAGCTCTTTACAAGAGCGGTAAGGGAAGAACCTGCGTATCACCTTTAACGCCTGCCTGAGCAGTTTGGCGTTTGTGTAGGGGCCGAAGTAACGGGCGCCGTCGGTCTCGACTTTCCTGGTGATGCAGACCGCGGGGAATTCTTCGCCGGTCATCTTAACAAAAGGAAAGCTCTTGTCGTCGCGTAAGGATACGTTGTATCTGGGCTGGAATGTATGGATCAGGCTGGCCTCAAGGAGCAACGCGAGCCCTTCGGTCTGGGTGCGCCTGAATTCGATATCCCTGACATTCTGCATCATAGCGACCGTTTTACCGGCAAGGTCCCTTCCCAGGTAGCTCGTAAGGCGGTTTTTGAGCGACTTTGCCTTGCCGATATAGATCACCGCGCCCGTCTTATCCTTCATCAGGTACACCCCTGGCGTCTCAGGGGCGTGCGCGATTATTTCCTTCACTTTATCCATTCTCTTTTATGAATTACGCCGGAATGTTTTTCTTTCGGTGCGTAAGCCACTTCCACAGTTCAAGCAGCTCGGGCACTCTGAACACAAAACAAAATACAACATATGAACATACGCCTAAAGTCAATAGTACCCCGAGACGCAAGAACCTGTACAGGATGGCTGAGGAGAAAAAGGTGATTTTTTGGGCCGCGAAAAGGCAGATTGCGCCCATGCAAAGGCTGGCTGCAAGTATGCGTAAGAACGAAAACAGCATTTCTTTCGTCTTGAAATCGCCTATCTTCTTTCTTAAAATTGCGAACAGGAGGAAAAAAGTGCATACGCCGGATATCGACGTCGCCAGGGCGATCCCTCCGATTTTAAAAGGGAACATAAGCGCGGAATTCAAAATGACATTCAGCACCAACGCGACCGCCGCGACCTTGGCGGGGGTAGAGGTGTCTTTAAGCGAGAAAAAACAGGACTGCAGTATCTTGGTCGCCCCGTACGCGAATAATCCTATACTGTAAAAAAATAACGCGTAGGCGGTAAGATGGCTGGAATTACTGTCGAACCTGCCCCCCTGGAATACCGTTGTCACGATGGTGGCTGACAGCGCCATAAAACCGACGGATGCGGGCACTAGCAAAAAGAAGGTCGAACGTAACCCCCAGGAAAGGGTGTGCTTAAGCCGGCTAAGGTCGTCTTCCAAAGCCTGCGTGGAGAAAGCGGGCAGTATTGCCTGGGAGAGCGCATTGCTGAAGATCCCCAAAGGGAACATGATCAAGCGGTATGAAAAATACAGCACTGCCACGCCCCCCTCGCCCACGATCCAGGCCAATGAGCCGAATATGGAATCCACAAAATTGTTTAACTGGTAAATGCTGGAACTTAACACCCTGGGAAGCATAAGTTTACCTATGGTCTTTACCGCGGGATGGTTGAACCGGATAGCGGCCTTCCACCTGAACCCTTTTCGGCGCAACACGGGGACCTGTATGCCAAGTTGAAGCAGCCCTCCTATAAGGACGCCGGAGGCTAATCCCTTTATGTCTTCCCCAAAGGAAAGCGCGCACACGATAATAGATATGTTCAAGAGGCACGGCGCAAATGCCGGGACGCTGAAATGCTTCAGCGAATTCAACAGCCCCATCGCGTATGCCGCGAGGCTTACCAATAAAATATACGGAAAAATGATCCTGGTCAACCTGACGGTGGTTTCCAGCTTTTCAGGAGAGGCGATAAAACCGGGGGCTATAAGGCGCACCATCACCGGAGCACAAAGCACTCCCAGGACGGTTACCACCATAAGCACGACCAAAAGCGCGTTCAAAACGATATTCGCCAGTTCCCAGAAGTCTTCTTTGCTGCGCGTGACCGCGTACTCGCTGAACACCGGCACAAGCGCGGCATTCGCCGCCCCTTCTCCCAGGAAATCACGGAACAGGTTGGGGATCTTGAACGCTATAACGAATGCCTGGGCGTAGACATAGACTCCGAACAGCCTGGCGATGACGACGTCCCTCAGAAAACCCAACAGGCGGGAAACAAGCGTGGCGAGGCCGATGATACCTGCTGACCTGGCGATAGATTTGTTTATTGACATGCTTGGCTAATTATGTTATATTCTTATAAATTTACAAGTTTAACACCCGCACCTGCGGGACTCATTAAGGAGCAGAATATGCCTAAACGTAGAGCTGCAGTGAAAAGACTGCGTGTGGATAAAACAAGACACCTCAGGAATCTCAAGGTCAAAAGAGAGTTAAAAAAGACGCTCAAGAAGCTACAGACGCTGGTATCCGCAAAGAACCTCGCTGAAGCCAAGGCAATGCTGGGAAAGGTATTTTCCCTGCTTGATAAGGCGGCAAAAAAGAATATCATCCATCCAAGAACGGCCGACCGGAAGAAATCAAGGCTCGCGAAGAGGATGCG